>JAYUTD010000268.1:0-11700 GCA_043755305.1 Saprospiraceae bacterium | reverse complement strand
TACATGGCTTATCGTTTCCAAGTTTACCTCAAATTCTGCATCTGGTTTAACCAATGGAATATCGTCTTTTTTAATTTTCAACAAAGCTATCTTATAAGGATTGGTATCAAAGTTTTCTATACCATCATTGATGTTATTTGAGTTACCACCATCAGCATAGAAGCCAAGGCCCCTTCTTGCAAATACATCCCATATAGTGAATCCGTTAACCCCGCCATAGAGAATCGAGTCAGCAGATAAAATCGCATTTCTGCCTCTGATATAACCTGGATTACATCCTTGAATTTTCATTGCCTGAATTACAATTTTAAGTGTTTTGGCATTGCCTGATTCGAAATTTCGCCAATTGGCATCGTAGCCATATTTATCTACCATGGCCCAATATAAATCCCATAGGCAATCGGTCCAGATTTCACCCACAGGATGGGGTTCTACCATTCCGGCTGTAGATTTATTGCCTTTTATATCATCAAACGTCTGAGGGTTGACTTTCATATCAGTGGAGTATGGGAATCTTCTGATGCCAGAGCCAGTGACGGTTTCTCCCTGAGCATAGGTTCCTATTCCTCTTGCATCGGATCCTTTATCCCCTGGCTCTACTGTAGTTATCAAACTAAAAAAATCTGACCAACCCTCGCCCATCTGTTCCTCATTGGTAAGGCAACCTGACCCACTTCCAGTGAGTCTGTTGGAAATTCCGTGGCCAAACTCATGTGCAATAACACCATTGTCAAAAGCACCATCGATGTACTTAGGTCCGGCAGATACTGCTTCCTGCAAAGTAACCGTTACTTCTAATTCTTTACTCAATTGAAGGCGAATCCTATCGCAATCAGATTTTTTGAAAAATACTGAAGGAATCTTTTCCGGCGACAATCCGGATGTACCTGCGCCCATAGAAAGGACTTCTTCCCCGGTGCCTCCATTGACACCTGCTATATTACAAATGATTACTGCAATCGCTCCTTTGTCTTCTGCGAGTTTTGCTTTTTTGCTAAAGTCGCAAAGCCCTCTGTCTATAAGTGCAATTTTTCCTTTCAAATCATTTTGTATTGGTTTACAACATGCAGTTGGGTTGCTCAAATCTGTATCTTTCGCAATGGTTACAGGACCACTAATAGCTGGCTCTGTTGCCAATGGAATAGGTACACCAAAGTTGCCCCTTCCAAAAGAAGTGATAAAACCTTTGATTTCATCCGGTTTGTCAATTCTCACCCCACCAGCAGGTGAAGTCCATAAAAACATTTGCATCCTGCCATTTCCACCGTCCGGAGGAGTAGAAAAATTGGCATTGTCGGTCTTGGGTGTAGCGAGTTTGAAGCCATCAAATGCTTGTGCCAAAACATAGTCGTTGCCGGCACCTTTCTTCGTATAGTTGGTCGCCTGAAAATTTCTCCACTCTTCATCAAATCCGTACAATGCGCTTATATCATGCATCATATTAACCAAATAGAATAAATTCGTCTGAGCTGCATTGGGACTCAATAAAGGCTCTTTAGTAGTGTCGTGAACATAATCAAATACAAGTCCAGCACCACCATCTGGCTGCGGCTGATCTGCATCTACGTCATCATTATCATCTTTATCTGCATAGGCACTTGTATTATTGCCTCTGGTGATGGTAAACTCAGGGCCGTCTACACCATCTGTATCATGCCAGCCATATGGAGAAACCTCTGGGAAATGAGGGTTTACTACGAGTTGGTGGCCGATGTGGTTTGGGCTTTCTCCTGGCAAAGGGTATACCCTGTAGGATGCACTTGCTTGCAAGATATCTTCAACCTTCTGAGCTTTTGATTCAGCCATTTCCAATGTATGTGCTTCACAATTTGTATGCTTAGCAAATTTTCCATGGGGGTGTTGACAATATATGGTAAGATTGTTTTTACTCACAAAAGAACCGTCAGCGCTGCTTATCCTCATTTGCCAGTAGTCACTGTTGTCGGACATGTCCATATTTAGTTCCCATACTGGTATGAGCCTATCTTCTTTAAGGTCATATTTCAACTCTGCCGTAACTTCGTTGTCACAAATTCTGGATTTATTAAAAGTTACTTTCTTGTCCTCTCTTACACTTATAGAAGGGGATTTAAACCCTGTATACCCTAAGTGGTTAGCTGCAGAGGCATAGGCTTCTTCTGCCGATAGTTTATTTTGTTTCGTTGCTATTTTTGTCATCTTGTATGGAACAAAAGTATTGGCCACGAAAGCTACTTTACCATCTTTAGTGATGGTGTAGTTTAACATTGCATTTTTAATAGGTTGACCTTCCACTGTCTGATTAAAATGGATATACGTTATGCTATTGGCATCAGTAACCTGAAACGTCAATAACATATCATCATAATCTTTTTTATCAAGTCCCATGGACGGGGCATTTTGCTCCAAATGTCTCAGCGCAATATCCATTTTAGTCTGGACCTGGCCCTGAACTTTGCCTATAAGAAGCAATAGCAATAAAGTGTAAAAATGTTGTCTCATTAAAATTATTTTTAGTTGTTAGATGTTAGATTCACAATAAATTGAAACGCCAAATTACGGAATTGTTCGCCATATTGCCCATTTTTTTGCCAATTATTAATTTTTTGCGTTTTGGCGACATTTTTACTAAGATTGACAGTAAAAAAATTACTTTTGTTTAAGCAATTGGTTGAACTAAATTTAATAATTTTCAAGGAAGCAAATCTAAATGTACCATAACAATCCCCATAAAGCAAAAACTGATTTATCTCTTCTGTTAATAGGTCGAAACCCAATAGTAGAGGCAATAAGGGCCGGAAAAGAATTGGAGAAGATATTTATTCAAAATAATCTTCGAGGTGAAACGGAAAAGGAAATACGTCAATTGTCAAAAGAATTCAATATACCACTTGTCAAGGTACCTCAGGAAAAACTCAATACTCTTTCTGCCAATAAAAACCATCAGGGCATACTGGCTTTCATAAGTCCTGTAAAATTCCAGCAGCTCAGCGATGTATTGCCTCATGTATTTAGCGAAGGCAAATCGCCATGTATATTCGTGCTGGAAAGTGTCAGCGATGTGAGAAATTTGGCCGCTATCTCCCGATCTGCTTACGTGATGGGTATCGATGCAATTGTAATAACTGCAAAAAATTCTGCCCGGATCAACGAAGATACCGTTAAAATTTCAGCAGGAGCAATTCTCAACATTCCTGTCTGCAGGGAAAAAAATATGATAGAGGTCATCAAAATACTCAAAGAAAATGGGATTAAAATTTTTGCCACTGACCTTAAAGGTGCCACTTCTATAAATAATGTTGATTTCAATACGCCGTCTGCAATTGTAATGGGTGACGAACACAGTGGAGTCACTTTGGAAACATTAAGGGAAGCAGACGAAAAAATCAAGATCCCTCAAACAGGTGATTTTGATTCATTAAATGTTTCTGTCGCTGCCGGTATTATCATGTATGAAATTGTGAAACAACGAAGCAAATCATAAAGCCCTTAATCCAAATATTTAGTGCCAAAATTGATTCTATCTACCACTTCTGCAAATAGATTTTCAGGCAATTTATTGTGCCAGTTGACGGCATTGAAAGGTAACCCGAAATTAATGTAGTACTGCAGTCGCGTTCGCTTCATCTCGTCTGTTACATGATCAAAAGCATTAAGCACAGTCACCCATCCACCCAATTCTTTGATGTCGTCCCACCACTCCTCGTAGTAACAATCATCGGATCCGTGAAAGTTGAGCACATTGTCACAAATAAGAATAAATTTATTGACCCCTTTATCAATCAAACAATCAGCTATATCCCTTTTAAGAAACATGATGTCATTGGTTATACAATCATTCCATTCACCAATAAATTCAAAAATAGCATAAGCATCATCGTAATCAACATATAGTATTTTCATGTATAGCGTAGGGCTTCCGAAAAAATCCCATTGAGGATGTATGTAATAATTGTATATTTTATCGGTATAATGCAACTCACTGTTTACTCGCCCAAAGAAAGGTGAATCTTTATCCTCAGACGAAATATAGTAATCTCGCCATCTGTAATAAGGCTCTATATCCTGCATGAAAAGAAAAAAATTTAATGTTTTTTGAAAAGCCAAAAATACAGTTTATCTTAGATTATTGCAAGAGATAAATAAGGCTTGATATCAAATGCTAGCCTTAGGGGAGGAGGAAGCCCGGCAAAGAAGAAGTCATGCTATTTTTTTTTACGGATTTTTATCTATATTATTGCATATTAATGAAAGAACATGAATGAAGTAAAAAAGGAAAATCAACTGCTAAAATTACTTGGCGTTGGATTTGGCATCGCTGCAACTGTCGGCGGCACTATTGGTACCGGTATACTTAGAAAACCAGGCCCAATAGCAGAGCAGATTGGAGATCCAACAATAATAATCATTTTATGGCTGGCTGTAGGTTTTTATGCATTGCTTGGTGTATTTTGTGCCATAGAGCTTGCAGTATCTTTGCCACAGGCTGGTTCATGGTATGTATATGCAAGGCGAGCTTTTGGAAACTATTTTGGCTTCCTCACCGGCATCACTTCCTGGTTTGGTACAGTAGTCGCACTTGGATTTAGCGCATATACTATAAGTGAATTCATTACCCTTATTTTTCCATATCTTGATGCCAATAGGCTCATGGCTATAGTTATTATTTTACTGTTGACAGGGCTTCATCTTATGGGAACAGATATAGGGGATAAAATCCAAAAAGTATTTTCCTATGGTAAAGCGATTGGTTTGTTCTTATTCGTCATTATTTGCTTTGTTTATGGAGGCCATCCAACATTGCAACAAACAGAGCAAAGCTTGCAATCAACAGCAAAAGCTGGTATAATGGCAGGCATTATTACAGCGTTACAATCCATGTTTTATGCATTTGATGGCTGGCATACAGCGACTTATTTTACTGAAGAAAACAAAGATCCCGCTAAATCATTGCCCAAGGCTATGATTATTGGGATTCTACTTGTGATAGCGATCTATGTGCTGGTAAATGCTGCCATCCTTTATGTGGTGCCGATGCCACAATTGCAATCTTCAAAGCTAGCTGCTGCTACTGCTATGGAGGTATTATTTGGAGCTGCTACTGGAAAATATGTTACTATATTTTTACTCATTTCAATATTGGGAATGGCCAATGCGCAAGTAATGTTTGCACCAAGAGTAATCTATTCTATGGGACGAGATGGTCTATTTGGCCTTTTTACCACTAAAGTCAATAAAGTAGGTACGCCTTACCTTGCTATGATTGTTACGTCTCTTTGCTCTGTAGCATTTATATTGAGTGGCAAAGATACTTGTAGTATGCTTTCTGACATTGCTACATTCTTTTTTGTAATGAGCTACACAGCTGGATTTATTTCACTTATCAAGTTGAGGAAAACTGAACCTAATTTGCCTAGGCCTTTTAAAACGCCGTTGTATCCATATATTCCTATTTTTCTCATATTTACCTCTGCTTTGTTTCTCATAGGAGCAGTAATCAATGACCCTAAAAGTAGCAAATATGGGCTTCTGTTCCTGGTATTCAGTTATCCTATTTATCTTTTGGTAAAGAAAATAAATGCAGGGAATTCAATAAATACGACGGCTGGTACAAGTACCTAGTTCAATGCAGAGCAATTAAGTAAAAGACAATTCAGCTATTTGATTATTCTTTGAAAATGAGTCATTATTACTAGAATATTTTATTGATATCCTCTGCAATATGGTGAGGTACAAATTTGGATACATCACCATGCCCTCTGATAAGCTCCCGTACAATAGTCGAGCTTATATGAGACAATTCTGGTCTTGAAATTAAAAATATGGTTTCAATGTCATCACCAATAATACTGTTGAGCTGTGAGATGGTTTTTTCATAATCAAAGTCGCTCGATTGCCTAAGTCCTCTTAATAAAAAGTTAGCGTGAATGATCTTACAAAAATTGACTGTCAAACCTTCGAAAGAGGATACTTCGACCGTAGGAAGATGCTTAAAAGATAACCTCAACCACTCCATCCTTTGCTCCAAAGAAAATAAATACTTCTTCTGAGTGTTGATGCCTACTGCTACCACTATTTTATCAAATAATGGAATAGCTCGTTCAACCAAGTCAATGTGTCCATTGGTAATGGGATCAAATGAGCCGGGAAATACAGCTAATTTCATAGATTAAATATTGTTGCCATTAAAATTATACACTTGTAAAGGTAATAATTATTTGGTTGAGTTTGAGTCAATACCAAAAAAAAGGTCAATTGATTTAATTTCAACTGACCTTTATAAAAACAATTTTTAACTATTAACTAACTACTCAATTACTATTAACTTATGGCTTTCTGTTTTGCCATCGAATGTGATAAGAAGTGTATATAAACCTTTTGGAACATTGTTCAGTTTAAAGGTTGATACAGTTTCCTCACTATAGGTATGCATACTGACCAGTTTGCCTTCTGAAGAGAACATTTCAACTTTAACATCTCCACTTACTCTGGGCAATTCAATTACAAGTTTATCGGTTGCAGGATTTGGATATATAGTTACCGTGTTTTGCTGAGATGCTTTGACAAGGACCTTAACTTCCTGTGAATAAGAAGCTGCACCGTCATAGTCTATCTGTTCTAACCTGTAGGTATATAACCCGCCACCATGCAAATCATTGTCAGAATAATTATATTGCAATGGTCGGCTGCTATTGCCACCGGCTTTAAGCGTGCCTATATTTTCGAATGATTTTGAATCATCATTGAACCTTTGAACATTAAATTTGTCTGCATTGATTTCTATGGCAGTTTCCCAGTTAAGTAAGTTATAGCCTTCCTTCGCTTCTCCTCTAAAGTAAGTATATTTTACCGGAAGCACACCAAAAGCCAATCCGGCGTCAATATTAATATAATTTATACCAGGTTGAAATGAGTAGAAGGCGGTAGTATTTGTTCCATTACTGTGGTCTACATCGCTATCTTCATTTTCATTTGTTGTATTTGAAACAGTCATGCCGTAACCTTGCGGTGGTGTAAATCTAAGATAGTAGTTGTTTTTTCCTAAATAGTCTATCTTATATATTCCGTCGTTATCTGTTACATCTTCACCAATCTTCTGATTGTTTTCATCAAAGGCTTCTACAAGTACTGAGGCAATCCTCGGCTCACCTGCTTCCTGCTTTCCATTTACATTAGAATCTTCCCATACAAGATTGCCGGCAGTAGCCATAGGATAAAAGCCTGCCCCCAAAGTGAGTATATTTTGTCCTGAAATCACTGTAAAAGTAGGTGTGGTCCCCTGACCATTGGCATTTGTCAAATCGCTATCATTGTTTTGCTCATTGGATTGCCCAATCGGAATAATACCAAATACATTTGGTTTAGCCTGAACCAATCCCAAAGGAGGCATCACAACTTTGACATAGTACGTTCCCGGAGGCGCACAAAACTGGAAGTAGCCGTCATCTGAAGGTGTATTAGGTTTATGCCCGGTATATTGATAATCATATACTATCCAATTTCCATTAAGTTGTCTATATAGCTCCACCTTTAATCCATTGATCCCATTTTCATTGCTATCGCGGACATCATCCTTGTCCACATCGTACCACACATTTTCGCCAATTTTAGAACATACATATAGTCCCGCATCGTAAGAAGTGTTGTTTATTCCACCTGCAACCACAAATATAGCAGTGGTTCCTGCGCCATTTGCTCCGGTAACATCACTGTCTATGTTGTCATTGCTTCCAATATTGGCATCAATAAAAGTATATTGGGAAGGCCCTGTAAATTTAAGGTAGTATGATCCCGCTTGAACATTGGTGAAAGCATAAATACCAGATGAATTTGTACTTGTACTTTGGCTTAGTACTCCGGTATTTGTATATAAATTGACCGATACACCAGCTATGCCTAATTCTCCTCCATCTTGAAGCCCATTGCCGTTGGTATCATTCCATACAAAATCTCCAATATTTGCGAGCTGCACCACATTGACAGGCTCACTGTCACTGTCATCTTCGTCCTCAGGGTCATTGTTTGGGTTATTATCAGGAGTAGAATCGATGTCTTTACCTGGCGCACCTGTAACTAAATTGCCAGCTGAAATTTCAGCTTTATTTAGATGCGCTCCGCTGGTATTGCATGAGGCTGTGGTTACATTGATTGTAAGTATTACGGTTTGTCCTACAGCAAGTGTCGGAATCGTGTATTCGTAATATCCATTTCCTGCATTTAAAGTCCACCCGGCATTACCAGATGCATTGAATGTAAATCCACAAGGCAAATAATCTGTAACTTTTACATTATTTGCTGCCAATGTCCCTTCATTCTTGACAGTTATATTAAAGGCAATGCTCTGTCCAATATTGTAGCTTGGCTGAGGATTGACCAATGTCTTGACCAGAGACAGATCATACACGTCATACTGGGTGCTGTCAATGTCATCCTCGCCTTGAGGGTCATTGTTTGGATCCGGATCTGGTGTGCTGTCATAATCAGAAGGAGATACACTTATTTCTGCTTTATTGTTATAAGGCTTACTAGCTATATTGCTGCAATACTGAAGTTGTAATAACAATGGCACAGTGGCAGAAGATCCGGGTGCAATAGGACCAGGGATAGTGTAAAATAATTTTCCGCTTGATTGAGACCAGCCTGTATTGCCAGTAGTTGAAAATGCATAACCACATCTTACGTAATCCACAATCTGTATATTGGATGCAGGCACTATACCCTCATTGTTTACAGTAATATTATACGTTATTGTAGAGCCATAGGTCACATTCGAAGGAACATTGGCAATCAATTTGTCCAGACTAAGATCAAATCCATCTACAAATATAGTCTCTATATCATGGTCGTCCTCTGAAGGAGGATCATTGTTTGGATCTGTATCCGGTGTACTGTCCACATCTTTGCCCGGCAAGGCTCCATCATTTGCCGCTGAAATTTCTGCTATGTTTTTATAGGCATTGGCCGAAGTACATGCCACTACAGTAAGCTTCAATGCCAATGTAACAGACTGACCAGGATTCAAAGTTGCTATAGTATAATTGACATTACTACCTGTCGCTGACCATCCGGTATTGCCGGTAGTGCTGAATGTCAGACCACATGGCAAATAATCTGTGACGACTATATTATTGGCAATAGTATTGCCCTCATTTTTAATACTAAAAGTAAAAGTAACATTGTTGCCAAATTTCAATCCCGTAGAGACAGCAGGTAATATTTTATCTAGCGATAGATCAAAAATTTTGATTCCAGAGCTGTCAATATCATCCTCGTTTGGTAAATCATTGGATGGATTAGCATCAGGCGTACTGTCTATATCATTCAATCCTTTACTAAGACTATCAATTGACATACTTATTTCTGCTTTGTTTTTCCAACTGCTGGCAGTAGGATTACTACACTGCGCAACGGTAAGATTTAATGTCAAAGGCAAGGTTTTACCTGCTGAGAGTGGTGCATTGGATACAAATTTAAGTATAGCCCCGGATTGTGTCCACCCCGGATTGTTGGAGGATGAAAAAGTAAATCCGCATGGTAAATAATCCGTTACTTCAATTTTACTTGCAGCGGTACCTGCTTCATTGATGACATCTATAGCAAAAGAAATAGGATCCCCATAATTGTATAATGCTGCCGGATTTATTATAGTCTTATTCAAAGCTAAATCCAATACTTCAAAACCTGCAGGGTCATGGTCATCCTCATCTTTGTTTTGATTTGAAGGCCCCAATACAAATATATCATTGTCTGCAGGACTGCCAGGCTCTATCGATGCTTCTGTTGCATTTAATAAAGGAAAACTGTCGGCATCGTCAAATCTATTGTTGCCCAAAGTATCCTGAAGATTAATAATATGTGCATAATTGATCCAATCCTTTCTGCTATCACCAGCCTGCAATTTCAACTGAATAAATATTCCAAGACTGTCTGTAGGTCTCATGACACTAGTCACAAAAAAAGTAGAGTCGACAGGATTCCATCCATTTGCCGTATTCACCGCAAGGTACTGAAACCCTTGTGGTATGTAGTCTTTGACTTTGATATTTGTCAGAGGTACATTGCCTTGATTAAAGAGTGTTATTTTAAAGGTTAAGTTTTGACCATAGGTGTAAGGTGGAGGAGTGACAAGAATTTTTCTTAATGCCAAATCGACCACTTGTATTTTTTCTATGTCATGGTTGTCTTCATCTTCATTGGGATTGACTTTATCTATTACATCATTATTGGCTATATTGTTAAACTGAAAATCATTGCTTAAGATATTGTCAAATATCCCATCGATATCTGCATTAGATCCTCCATCAGCCGCTAATGCATTGCTTATCTCTATATAATTAGTCCAGCCATCTTTGGGATTTATATAACAAGGGTTTACCCCAAAGGTTAAATTAAATACCGTAAACGTTGCTCCAGGTATTAAAGTGTTGGACGTAAAACTAACTTTCCCGGGCGCAGATATTGCCCATCCTGGATTGAGAGCAGGCAGGAATTCCAGTCCACAAGGTATAGTATCAGTGATAGTGACGCTGCTTGCATCGACGTTGCCTTGGTTAAATACTGTAATATTATAAGAAACATTTTGGATATAACTATAGCTAGGTACGGATGTTACCCTTTGTTTTCTTATAGCAAGATCAAATATTCTCGGTGCAGCTACATCATGGTCGTCCTCGTCTTCATTTTCAGTAGGTCCATTACCCAATATTTGGTTGTCAAATGGGCTTCCAGGCAACACTTGATTTTCGTAAATGCTATTAGAATTAGGCGTGCTATCGGCTTCATTTGGCCCAACATTGACATTATTTTTATCTCTTTCAGAGAAAACTTCAGTGTAATTATTCCAGGCCATCGCATCAAATTGCTCGCTCGACAAAATGAGTTTCACAGGGATTACTATGCTGTCTCCTGGTCTAAGGTCGTTAAACCCATATTTGGGTTTTGGCGCAGTACCTGACCAGCCTGGTGTATTTAATGCCAAGTTCCAAATGTATCCCTCTGGTATCAATTCCTGAATTAGAACCAAACCGGTATTTTCATTTCCCTGATTATAGACTACAGTATTAAATTGCAATACATCACCATATTTATGGGGGCCCGGCGTTATTAATACTTTTTTTAGCGCTATATCGTATATCCTAACATAAGATACATCATGGTCATCTACATCCGTAGCAGCAGGGGGTGAATTAGGCGCACCTGTTCCATTGCCATTAATAGCTCCGTCAGACGGGGCATCAATCAGACCACCACCATCATTTGCATTGTTTTTGTCGTGTGGACTATCCATATCCAGATTACTTACATCATTACCTGATATATCTTCAACACGAAATATTTCTGCAGATATGTCCCACAATGTGCTGTCCAATCCCGGTTGTGGCTTAAGATTGATGGTGATCAATTCATTCGCTGCCGGATCGATCCTATTTGTTATTCTTGTCACATAGGCTCTAGGTATTACCGGGTCAGGTGACCAAATTGCATTTATGCTTGGATCAAATACAAATCCTGCATTTGTCCTAACAATAATGTCCACATTCTGTACAGGTAATCCCGAACTTTGGTTGTATACTGTTACTATAAAAGGAACTGAAGTGCCATATTTAACAGGGGTAGTGTTGATTGAATTTAATGAAAGCGCAACATCGTATTGCGCTGATAAATTATATAGGCTAACTACTGATAAAAAGAGTGCAAAGTAAAATTTTGGGGAAATGTAAG
>JAYUTD010000267.1:0-4624 GCA_043755305.1 Saprospiraceae bacterium | reverse complement strand
GCGTTATGCACTATTTTATTTTGGACTGCAAAGATAATAATAAATTTTTGTATATTTCACAACACAAAGAGGATTGAAACACCAAATTATTAATACGATTTTAATAAAACTGTCCTACAATAGATTAAATCACTATCTTATATAATGTGTAAGTACTTGATATGAAATGTAGTAGACCATCGATGCTTTTTTATAGCCCTGTTTTAACCGGCAAGATATATGTGGTCATTGACAAATACCTGTAGGGAAGAAATAATTAAAGAGTGTGTCCCAAGCACATAAATAATGCCTTTTGATGGTTTTCTTTCAAGATTGCAGGGGAGAAACCGGTACGGGATATATCCATTCCTACTCCAGATTTAAGCCATAAATATCTACCAATTCTTTAAGTAGGATGGATTTCACCTCACTAATGTCTACCTGTCCACCGGTTTCTTTTGCAATGGATGTGACAGATTTATCTTCCTCTTTGATACCGCAAGGCACAATGTGGTCAAAGTAGCTAAGGTCGGTGTTTACATTCAGCGCAAATCCGTGCATAGTGACCCATCTGCTTAGATGAACACCGATGGCGCATATTTTTCTGTTGTGGGATTGGTTCCCGTTTGACCCAACCCAAACTCCGGTATACCCATCAATCCGCTTACCTGCGATATTAAAATGCGCAATAGTTCGGATAATGGCCTCTTCCATATCTCTTATGTACCGATGAATGTCGGTATAGATATAATCAAGATCTAAAATAGGGTAGCCGGTGATTTGTCCCGGTCCATGAAAAGTAATGTCCCCGCCCCGGTTGATTTTGTAAAAATCAATGTTTTTCTGAGCCAACTCGGTTTCTGAAAGCAACAGATGCTTCATGTCACCACTTTTGCCCAGAGTATACACCGGAGGCTGGTGCTCGCAGAATATAATTTTATGTATACTTTCAACTATTGTATTGTCGGTTCTTCTTTTTATTTTCAAATCCACAAGCGATTGGTGGTATAAGGTTTGCATCTCCCAAGCTTCCTTATAAGGTATGTTTATAATATCTGTAAATAATACTTTGTTCAAAATGCGACAATGAATGATGTAAGAAACTTGTGGTTAGTCATTTAGCTCAAAAAAACTTTTCACTTCTAACGCTTCAGAAGGTTTCATTCTGCCGCTTTGTATAAGTCTTATTTCTCTTCTTCTGGCTGCTCCTTCAAAATGTTTTTGCTCCTCTGAAGTTAGTGGTTTGATAATAGGCACTTCCTGTGGCGCCGAAGTTTCCATGTTGATGGCTACAAATGTAAGGTATGCCTGATTGCATTTTCGAGGATTGGATCCATCAATTCTATTGGCAAGCACTTCGACAAAGACTTCTACGGAAGTGGTAAATGCTCTGGTGACGTATGCGTTAAGTATAATTACCTCGCCCATTTTTATTGCCTCATGAAAAGACACATTATCTACAGATGCAGTGACAACCTGAGCTTCGCAGTGTTTTGCAGCACAAATAGCGCCTACTATATCCATCCATCGCATAAGGTAGCCACCCATAAGATTGCCCAGCGGATTGGTGTCGTTAGGCATAATAAGTTCTGTCATTATGGTTTTCGACTCGGATGGAACTTTGGTTTTTCTTTGTGACATTTGTTCAATTCTTATGATGTAGAGCAAAGATAAGCAAAATTGACCATGCCATGTTTACATTGAAAAACCATAAAGTGGAATAAAATGTGTTTTTATGCCATGGTTTAAAGATTGATTGATGGCATTTATTTTTAATCGAAATTGATGTTATGTGGAGAGATATATTTTGGGTAGAACCTGAATGACCAATAACTATCATTGTAAAATGCAGATCTCTACTACCTTAATTCTTTATTCTCTGTCAGCTCTATGATGCCTATTTTATTCTTTTACACCATTGAATCAGAATGTATTATGGTGATGTTATAAAAGCAATAATTACAGCAGTCAGGGATAGCCTAAGGCCTGAAAGATAGAATATAGCATTTAGTTGATAGTCAAATACAAAGCTTTAATCTAAATATTTGTCCCTTAAGGCTATTTTATTAAATATTGTATAATTGAAACCTTATTTTTGCACCATCAACAAGTTTTTTATAATAGATCATTAAAAAATAATAGAAAAAAGATGAAGGAATTTTTCAGGACGATGCTAGGTTCGTGTTTAGGTGTTTTGGTAGCAATGCTACTTGTAGTATTGATTTTTGTAGGTATTGGCGTAGCAGCCTCTGCAGGAGGAAAGACTGCAAAAAGTAGTAAGGATGGTGTTTTGAAACTTACTTTGAGTGATGCCTTGCCTGAAAAGACCAACAATGTAGAAAGGGGATTTATGGACGAATCGGCCTCAATAATAGGATTGAGAGATATGGTACGGCTTATTGAAAATGCCAGCTCAGATGCCGAAATAAAAGGAATTGTGATTAACGCCAATGAAATACAAATAGGGCAGGCGTCCCTTTTACAATTGAGAGCAGCTTTAGAAGGGTTCAAAACTTCAAAAAAATTCATCTATGCCTATGCAGATAATTATAGCCAAAGCAGTTACATCCTTGCGACGGTTGCAGATAGCTTGTTTATCAATCCAAACGGTGGAGTTGACATTCATGGATATGGAACAGTAACCCCGTTTTTCAAAAACACTTTGGATAGGATGGGCGTCAATTTCAATGTATTCTATGCAGGAGACTTTAAGAGTGCTACTGAGCCATTTCGCAGAAGTGAAATGAGCCCTGAAAACAGACTTCAAACTGCTGAATTTTTGGATGGCCTGATTGATGTAATGAAAGAGAAAATAGCCAAAAGCAGGAAGATATCCACCGTTGAAATAGATAGAATAATGGACAACCTAGAAGGCCGTAACGTAAGCCTTGCAGTCAAAAACAAATTGGTAGATGGTGTGATCTATTTTGACCAGTTTGAGGCGAAGGTAAAAAAAGCCACAAAATTAGCCACTGACGATAAAATCAATTATCTGTCTATGAATGACTATAATACGCTTGCTGAACTTTCAGAGAAAGGCTCTTATAAAAATAAAATTGCCATTGTATATGCTGAGGGCGAAGTTAGTTACAATAACCCGCAAAAAGGAGTTATAGACAATAAGCAGTTCCTTAAAATATTTGACCAGATCAAAAGGGATAAAAATGTGAAAGCTGTGGTCTTAAGGGTAAATAGTGGCGGCGGTAGTGCCCTCACCTCTGACATTATCTGGAGAGAAATTGAAAATGTGAAAAAAAGAGGATTGCCGGTCATCGCTTCCTTTGGTGACTACGCTGCATCAGGAGGATATTATATTGCAGCAGGGGCAGACTCAATCATTGCAGCGCCAAACACTTTGACAGGATCTATAGGTGTATTTTCAATGCTTCCCAATATCAAAAAACTTATGAACGAAAAAATTGGAATCACTTTTGATACTGTCAAAACCCACAATTATGCAGTCAATCTAAGCACAGTATATGATTTGTCGGACTATGAAAAAAAGATTATGACAGAAAGTACTGATGACATCTACAAACAATTTTTACAAAGAGTAGCAGATGGCAGAGGAATGACAGTAGAAAACGTGCATAAAATTGCACAGGGCAGGGTATGGACAGGAAGTAAAGCCAAAGAGATCGGGCTGGTAGATGCCATAGGTTTCCTTGATGACGCCATAGCCATTGCAGCAAAAAAAGCCAAACTTTCCGATTATAAAATAGTAGAGTATCCGAAAATTAAAAAGGATATCTGGCAAGAGCTTTTTGCGAATATTGCCAGATCAAGCAACAGTGATGAAGACGACGACACTGAAACATACATGGGGGTAAGATTAAACAGAGAGTCAAAACTTATGTATGACCTTTACAACAAATATAAAATATTTCTGCAGTCTGAAGGAGTTCAGGCAAGAATGATGGTGGATGTAAAAATGTAAATTTTTTTCCTTGACAATAAATGAAATACAATTTATTACATATTATAATAATAAAAATGTAATTTTTTTGTAATTATATTTGTTTAAACAACCAAAATTTGTATTATATTTGCATCAGAGATAGTACTTTAATTTTTCATAGCGTTCGGGTGGCCTCGGAGAGTTCTTTCTTCGAGGCTTTTTTATTTCTATAAAAACCGGCCAAAAAGCATTTACCTGATAATTTTTCATGCACACACTTCGTTGTTAATAGAAGATAATTTTTCTAACAAAGCAGCTTTATTCGCATTTTACTTATCTTTGTTTCAAGATTTTACCGTTATATGTTAAATAAAAGACCTTTAGTTAAAATGAATATATCCTGTAAATTTTTTCTAGCTATTCTATTTTCATTGATTTTATCCAATGTATGGTCGGCCCATATCATAGGCGGAGATGTAATATATAAATGCCTCGGTTTGGATACGGTTAGGAAAAAGACTTCGTTTGACATACTTTTCACTATGTACAGGGATTCCAAAGGTGGTGGTGCCAATTTCGATACAGATGCAGAATTTGGATTGTTTAGAAGCGACGATGGCGGGGCAACATGGATTTATGAGCGATCTTTTACTGCTGCAGCAAAGGATATAGGTACCGTTGATTACGACAACCCATGTATTATTGTTCCACCAAATATTGGTGTAGAGAAGGCAGTGTATGAATTTA
>JAYUTD010000266.1:0-4624 GCA_043755305.1 Saprospiraceae bacterium | reverse complement strand
TTGTATTCGTATTAATTGTGGCTGAAGTGATCGTCGTCGCCACTACGCTTCCTGCAACAATATTAAATGCATTTATAGTATTGCCTGAAGCAGTGTTTCTTGTAACCAACCAGCCGGTACCTGAGATTAAATACCCTGTTTCATTATCTGAACTGTTGTTGTCATCAAGTTTTCCACCATTGAATGAAGATTCAAATCCATTCTTAATATTTGAGTCTGCAGTATTATGGATTGCAGTGACATCTTGATTGCATTCATATCCGTGTCTTCCATTTTGGCGTGCAATATTGTTTTCCGCCATGCTTCCGTTGCCGAGGTAGAAACCTGAAAATGTATTGTCACTGCTTGCATTGTCAGAAAGCACGTTTCCATTACCTGTGAGAAAACCGTGATTTAAGTTAAATGAGCAGGTATTTTGGGTCAACACGCAATTGCTGGTAGTCTTTATACCATGCCCTGAATTTGAGTAGCTGCTGTTGTTGGTCATACTGCTATTATTATCGGTTTCAAGACCATTGTCGCCATTTTGGAATGCCGTACAATCTAAAATTACATTGGAAATGCCACCATCAATACCATCAAGGATATTGCTATGTGCTATACAATTGGAGACCACTGAAGAATTGCCTACAAAAATGCCATCTCCTCCATTGGTGTGGGCGGTGATATTGAAGATTCTGCAATTGGTACCAGTGCCCGCGGCTATACCATCTCCATTCCAATTAGATATATTGCCATTGTACACCGTAATGCTGTTGTAGGCTCCATTCACTAAAATGCCGTTGCCCGTATTGCCGGTAAGACCTATAATGCTTGAAAAATTTAGGTCAATGCTTACATTTGAAGCATCGATGGTTATACCGGTTGTAGCACTGGATAATTTCTTGGTGACAATATACGATCCAGCTGCACTTATTAGGAAAGGCAAAGTATCAATGGGGATTTTAAACGCAGAATTGGTAGGAGTAGAGCCACTCAATAAAGCTTGCCATTGGGGTGAGGCAGTCGTACCAGCATTATAATAAAAACCGGGATTGGTATCATTTTGGTAAAGCAGTAAAGCATTGGCCGGATTGATAATTCCATTTCTAGAAGTCTTGCTCATTCTAGGAATAAGAAGACCTTTATTGGCGGATTTTACATCAAGCATGGATGAATTATCAGGTGTAGATGGTATTGTTGAAATACCGACTTGTGCCCCAAGACCTACGGAAAACAAGCTAGCCGAAATCAAACACAAAAAGTAAGAAAAGTATTTTATCATATGACAATTCTTTTTTTAAATAGATTTAAAAAAACAGAGATTTAAATATTATCATAATGTAATTTTAAGATATATTGTTAATTCATTATGAGACTTATATCAAAGTTAAAATTATACCGATTGTATTAAAGTACAATTTGATTAACGGTATGAATAAGTTGATTAACGGTTAAAGACTCGAATACTTGTTTTCACAAATTCTTATTTCCTTAAGACTTAATTGATGGTTGCTTTCAATACTGACTTAGTCGAAAAAAAATTGGTTTTAATATATAAACTACTAAGCATCGATTTACCCCATTCTTTTGCAAAAAAAAAAGCATCCAATGACGATTGGATGCTTTTTTTGTATTGTTGAATTGCTTCAACGAATAACACATGGATTTTTTTATAGTACTTTGTTCAATTCTTCTTCAAGATTGTACCTTGGATCGATGGTGAGAATCTTACCATCTTTGCCAACTAAAAATGTCTTAGGAATACTTGATACACCATAAGCTGCGGACGCAACGCTGTCCCATTTTTTTAAATCACTGACGTGCCCCGGCCAGGTAAGGTTGTCTTGCGAGATAGCACCTATCCATTTTTCTTTGGCTTTTTCCTCGTTGGATTTGATCATAGCATTGTCGTTGTTGAGTGCTTGTCTTGTCCGATTGTCTACGCCATCTAATGAAACACTGAAGATATCAAATCCTTTGGACTTATACTTATTGTAGATGGCGAACACTTCCGGATTGGCTTTTCTGCAAGGACCACACCAGCTTGCCCAAAAATCTATCAGCACTACTTTACCTTTATAATCTGACAATTTCTTAATTTTACCATCCACGCCAGGCAGCGCAATTTCAGGTGCGTCCATGCCTACTTGCACCTTGCTGGATGCGGCCTTTACTGCAGCTTGTTTTAGCAAACTTTCGACCATTTGCTGGTATTCAGGCAGGAAGTCAATGCCTGAATTCTTCAATCTGGTTGCCACTTTTGAATGCAAATCTACTGTATTTTCATTCATCCCAAATAATCTGGTTGCAATCATAAAGGCAATTAAAGGGTCGCTTTCTTTTTCCGCTAATTCTTTTAATCGCACTGCATCTATTTCGCCTTTCATAGCTGTCTGTACAATCGCAATATATTTTTCGGCAAGAGGAGCACCTTTGATTTTATATTGCATGTTTTGCATTGTATTCAGATCTGCTTCAATGGCTATGTCTTTTTCAGTCCCGTCGGCAATAAATTCCAATACTTTAGCTCCAAGCGTGATTCTGTATACGCCTTTTTTCAAACCATCCGGAACAGAAAATTTAAAGTTACCCTCCTTATCTGTTTTCTCAGCTGAAACCCTTACATTGCTTAAGGTAGTAAGGCCAATCTTATCTAAGAATATACTCATTTCAGGGGCACTGGTAATTTTACCATTTATTGCTGTGCCTTTCATTGCTCCGCAAGCTGCAATTGTAGCTGCTATAAGAGTAAATAGATAAATAAATTTTATTTTATTCATTTTTATGTAATTATTTAATTTTCAATTATTTCTCCCAATTTTGAAAAATGGGTGTCTTTCCACTCTGTGATAGGACCA
The DNA here is from genome assembly GCA_043755305.1 of Saprospiraceae bacterium. Taxonomy (GTDB): domain Bacteria; phylum Bacteroidota; class Bacteroidia; order Chitinophagales; family Saprospiraceae; genus JADKBO01. The sequence goes on along the minus strand of JAYUTD010000266.1, from coordinate 1,784 downwards.
AAATTTTTGCCATCGATGGTGATCGCACCATCTGTTACTTCTCCCAATCGTGTACATTTGATATTGGCATTTTGGATGAAAGCATCAAAAGCTTGCAAGTTGGTTTCACTGATGGTTACCACAACTCTGCTTTGGGATTCGCTAAACAAAAACACATCATCCCTTAGCATCTTTGGGCAAGTGATATTAAATCCTTTGTTGAGGTAAAAGCTGCTTTCCAATAAATTCATGAATAAGCCGCCTTCAGCGACATCATGGGCAGATACTACAAGCTTCTGCTTTATCAAAGATTTTACCACTGCCTGCAATGCATATTCTTCTTCAAGATCAAAATAAGGACATTTTGCATTTCTGATGTCAGATACCTGTTTGATGTATTCTGATTGATTGAGGTCATCTTTTATTTCTCCAAGTAAATAGATAGCATCGTTGTTGTTTTTAAAATATAGTGTTGTGATCGTACTCAGGTCGTCGATCAAGCCTATCATTCCAATCGTGGGAGTGGGGTAGATAGGTTCTGTCCTATCCTTGTACAAGGATTGGTTATAAAAACTTACATTGCCGCCAGTGACCGGGGTGTTAAATCTTCGACAGGCTTCACCCATTCCTTTTACTGCATGCACAAACTGCCAATACACTCCTTTATTGTATGGGTTACCAAAATTCAAATTATTGGTCACTGCCAATGGCTCTGCTCCGGAGCAAACAAGGTTTCTTGCTGCCTCAGCTACAGCGATCATAGCACCTTTGTAAGGGTCTGCATATACATAAGAGGAATTGCAATCCACTGTAGATGATATGGCTTTATTGCTTTCTTTTATCCTTATGATAGATCCATCAGATGGTTCCAATGTAGTGATGGTGTTAGTCCTGACGGTAGAATCATATTGCTCGTAGATCCATTTTTTACTTAGTAGTACTGGTGATTCAACAATTTTTGAAGCGAGTTCTTTTAGGTCTGCAGGGGCTTCAATATTGCTGCTGTTATAGTCTTTGAGGCCATCAATATAAGTGGGTTTTTCGTACTCTCTGTCATATACCGGTGCGCCTCCGCCTAATACTAATGGCTCTGAGGGTACATGGGCCACTCTTTCTCCGTGGTGGAAGAATTCGAGCATTCCGGTGTCGGTCACTTCGCCTATAAGTTCACACTCAAGGTCCCATTTGTCAAACACCGCCTTGAGTTTTTCTTCCTGTCCTTTAATACATACCACGAGCATTCTTTCCTGACTTTCAGAAAGAAGAATTTCGAAAGGTTGCATGTTTTTTTGTCTTGTAGGTACTTTATCCAGATCGATAATCATACCTGTGCCTGACTTTGCACTCATTTCAGAAGTAGAGCAGGTAATGCCGGCTGCACCCATATCTTGCATACCAACGATGGCGCCGGTTTTTATGGCTTCCAGACTTGCTTCAAGCAGTAATTTTTCCTGAAAAGGATCTCCTACCTGTACTGCAGGCAGGTCTTCAGCAGAATCCTCTGTCAAGTCAGCGGATGCAAAAGTTGCACCGTGAATGCCGTCTTTTCCTGTGGCCGACCCAACAATAAATACCGGATTGCCCGGTCCATCTGCGATGGCAGATATGGTTTCTCCCTTTTTTACAATGCCAATAGACATGGCATTGACCAATATATTTTGGTTGTAACAAGAGTCAAAATATACTTCGCCTCCGATGGTAGGAACACCTAGGCAATTGCCGTACCCGCCTATCCCACTTACTACACCTTTAACCAATCTTTTGGTATGCGCCAAAGTCGGGTCACCAAATCTCAGAGAATTTAA
>JAYUTD010000265.1:0-4632 GCA_043755305.1 Saprospiraceae bacterium | reverse complement strand
CTACCAGAAAATTAATCAATCCCATCATTGATAAAATTGACCATAAGAATTATATTATAACCCAAGGCTACATCTGCAGAAACTTCCATGGTGAGATTGACAACCTGCAACGCGGCGGAAGTGATTACACAGCAACCATACTTGGTGCGACACTTTATGCCGATGAAGTACAAATATGGACTGATATTGATGGCATGCACAACAATGACCCAAGAATTGTAAACAATACTTCACCGGTAAGGAAGATATCCTATCGTGAAGCTGCAGAACTCGCGTATTTTGGGGCTAAAATCTTACACCCTACTTGTATAATACCCGCTGAAAACGAGCAAGTAGCAGTGCGGTTGAAATATACTTTTGATCCTTCTGCTCCAGGCACTTATATATCCAATGAATCCAGCGGCACATCTGTCACCGCCATCGCTGCCAAAGACAACATTACCTATATCAGAATTACTTCAGACCGTATGATCAATGCCTATGGCTTCTTACGAAAGGTCTTTGAGGTATTTGAAAAATACGAAACACCTATTGATATGATTGCTACCTCTGAAGTTTCAGTATCGCTATCTATTGACAATGATATGCATCTAAATCACATCATTGGTGATCTATATAAATTCGGTAAAATCTCTTTTGAAAAAAATCAGTCCATCATATGTATAGTTGGCGATAAACTTGGCGAAGATACCAGTGTAAGTGCTTCTGTATTGTCCGCATTTTGTAACATTCCTGTGAATATGATAAGTTATGGCGGTAGTATAAATAACATATCGGTATTGGTCCACAGCGATTACAAATCAGTGGCGTTAAATAATTTGCATGAATCTTTATTTGTTATGGATAAAAGAGAAATATTGAATTAGGAATTTGTTAATTATAGAGCCTAAACTATTGCTTTAGGCTCTATTTTTTTTTATTGCTCCTACCTCAAGTCCAGATCGTGCTTTGTCTTTCTCAAGTTATGATAGATTTCAACACAGTATTTTTCCTTGCATAGATCATTGATGGGATAAGCATTTCTGTTTGTGTACATCAATTCCTTTGCCTCAAAACCTGTACTATCAATTACCTTAATCTTAATAAATTTTCCAAGATAATTGACCGATAGGATTTGATTGACAGAATCTTTTTTGATAATATCAAATTCAGGTTCTGATTTAATTTGATTATTGAATGCAATGTCCCAATTTATGCCCTTCCAGTCCCGCCAAATGCTTCGCGGGGTATTACCACCGGGGATGCGCCATATAGAAGCATCCGGCCCGGCATGTTTCAAAAATTCATTTAAATCATTGGCATTCATCTTACCTATCTCAGTTGAAGCAATATGAAATATTGGCTTTGTAGCACCTAAATCTTTGAACTCATTGGTACCTGCGTCAATCCAGTAAGCGATATTGTCCATATGATTTTGGCCCCATGTTTCCACATACGTTTGAGGCATAAAGCCATCTACATATTGGTTGATTTTTGCAATGGGAGTATTGTGATTTCCTGGATTGCCCCATGTTGAGCAATACAGCTTGAAAGTTGAATCAATATATCCTTCGGAAAGTGCTCTTTTTTTTGCAGCTGCAAAAGCTTTGAATAACTTATCTGCTGCTTCGGGTCGGCCGTCAAACTCTTTTTCAATATCAACAATGAAAGATTTATAGCCATATTTAGCTGCGTAATACAATGCCTCTGCCTGAAGTTTCTCATTGCCTGCATAATTGTAAGACCAGGCCCAGGCGGCGATGTTATTTTTTTCATAAGCTTTGGGTACACTTTTTTTTCTCAGCTCCGGCCATCTTATAAGGTCTCTTCCATCTGCCACTTTAATAAATATTCTTTTTACCCCTATGTCTGCCAATGCATAACTTAGCGCTTCATGGGTGTCATATTCAGTATGGTGCAAGTACCACAGCCATACACCGAAATTATTCAAGGTAGTGTTGTGGTGTTTTAAAGGTGGATGCAAGGTAGCCTTCATCTGTGCAGTGTAGGTATACACTATACTTATCAGCATTACGGCTAAAAATGTTAAAACTGCAATTAAAAAATTTCGCATTTAAAAATTATCGGAACAATGAAGTAAATCTAAAACGTTGAATTTATTAATGTAATTCACCACAAAAGACTATTATTGCATAAAGTTATGTTAAATTCATAATTTGGTTTACCAATGACAATGCAAAAATAAAAACAAATTACAATTTTTTATAATATATTTTTTGTTTAACTTTACTTTATGAAAATTGACTTAGACGAGCAAAAGTTGTATTACAGTATTTCAGAGATTGCTGTACTTTTTGACATCAATGCCAGTGTGATTAGGTATTGGCAAAAAGAATTTAAGCAACTGCGCCCCATAAAAAATGCAAAAGGTGAAAGGCGATATACCAAAAGGGATATTGAAGTCATTCAGAAAATCTACATTTTATTGCGGGAAAAAGGATTTACCATAGATGGTGCTAAAAAAGAAATCGCCAATACCGGAGGCCTCTTTGAATTAAAAGCTGAAGAAAAGACCACAATTGTTGATCGCCTTGAAAAGATAAAGTTAACTCTCATGGACTTAAAATCTATGGCTGGTAAATAGTCGTTGTACTATTCCCCATAATTTGCTATTTTTGTAAAAAAAACAGTGTTCACACACGAATTTAAGAAGAGAATTAGGTATGGAGAGACCGACCAGATGGGCTATCTCTATTATGGTAATTATTGCTTGCTTTACGAAATTGGGAGAAGCGAAGCCATTCGGTCTTTGGGTATAAGCTACAAAGAATTGGAAGCCACTTATGGTATTATTATGCCTGTGTTATCCGTCGAAAGCCGCTATCTTATGCCAATAAAATATGATGAATTGATTACCATTAAAACAATACTGGAAGAGCTTCCTACTAAGTTGATCCACTTTAAGCATGAAATATATAATCAAGAGGACATGCTTGTACATAAAGGTGAAGTGAAATTATTTTTTGTGAACGCCAAAGAAAACAAAAGGGTATCCTCCCCTCTTTACCTAACCCAAAAACTAATTGGTTTCTTTGATAAAGCACTATAAAAATAGTATTGAAAAAATCAAGCAACATCCTTATACAAGCAAGGCCTTGCACTGGTCCAAGTCAAATACCTTGCCTGGTTCAGGAGGCATTCCACTATTCGATATTGGAAAATTTCTTTACGAAGAGACCCAAAAAGACAATATTACTACCCGAGCCAATTCAATTGCTTACAGTCTTTTTTTAGCCGTATTTCCATCCATCATTTTTTTATTTACACTGCTCCCCTACTTACCTTTTACGGAAGATTATTTTACTGCTATTGCCAACTCTACCAATCAATTAATGCCTAAGAGTGCACATTCTTATTTAATGTCGATTATCCATGATGTTACGATGATTAAGCGTAGCGGCTTATTGTCTTTAGGATTTGTATTGGCCATCTATTTTTCATCCAATGGAGTATTGAGCTTAATGAATGGCTTTGATAAAACATACAAAGAATCTTTTAGCAATAGGTCATACATTTATAAAAGAGCCATCGCTTTGATGCTCACCCTAATGCTTTCCGTTATATTTGTTTTTTCTATTGTCTTGCTTATCGTAGGGAAATCGATTTTTATTGAAGTGCATGACCTCTTGCGCAATGACCAGGTTAGCAGCCTGTTGTTTGAATTGATCCGCATTCTTACAGCATTGTCAATTTCATACATTGGAGTAAACATACTGTACCACTTCGGGCCTTCTTTGCGCAAAAAACTTCCTTTCATCAATCCGGGAAGTATTGTAGCCAGCTTGTTGCTTATGATTACCTCCATTGTTTTTGCCTATTTTATAAATAATTTTGGCAAATTCAATGAAATATATGGATCTATTGGTGCATTGATCGTCATCTTGCTCTGGCTCAAAATCAATGCATTTATTTTATTGGTTGGTTTTGAACTCAATGCAGCCATTGCTGTAAACAGAGACTTAAGAATTAAACAAAATAAATAATTATTTAACCACTTTTTTTTGTATTTCATAGATTTTGTTCTAAATTGCATCAGATAAACATTCCAAAATATGACAAAACCTAAAAAGACAGTACATAATACTGAAACGAAAGCCCAAGAAAGAAAATTTTTAGCTATAAGCTTTTTAGTGACCGTAATCTTGTTGATTATGCTTTATTTTATATTTAGAAATGCTTTCTAAATATAGCATTGCCTTGTATTTACGTATTGAAAATAGCATTTTAGCAATAAAATAATACATTATTTTATTTCACCCTCCACAACAATAACAATTCGATTATTGCAATTTTAGTTTATTTCGAAATTTTATTCTTAGTTATCAAGAAATAAACAAGTAAATGTTATATAATAAATAATTTAATATTAACTTTGTCCAGATTAAAACAATTAATAACTAAACATTTAAATTCATGAAACAAATTTGCAAATCTATAGTAGCAGTAATGCTATTATTTAGTGTGTCAATCGGATTTGCCCAATCGGGCATTAAAGGGACTGTAGTCGGATCTGATGGCTCAGTACTTACAGGTGTAGCCATTGTACTCAATCCTTCAAATGATGGTACTATTACAGACCTTGATGGTATGTATTCTGTAAATTGTAAAGCAGGCAGGTACACTGTGACCTAT
>JAYUTD010000264.1:0-4644 GCA_043755305.1 Saprospiraceae bacterium | reverse complement strand
ATCGCCATTGCTATCTTGTTGATTGAGGTTGGGAACCATAGGGCAATTGTCACACACATCGCCCACCGTATCGCCATCGCTATCTAGTTGATCAGGATTGTAAATGGTGCTGCAATTGTCCACACTGCCTCTGAAATCATAGTCGCCATCTTCACACTCACTAGTTATGAGCTCTACCACATCAGAGCAAGCTGGCCCATTGTCTTCAAGAATCAAGTCAGAATTGAGCCGGCCTATGTTTTGCAGATCTGCAAAAATACAGCAAGTATTGAGTAAGGTATTTTTTGTCAGATTTACCGAGTTGATGTACTTAAGTTGGAACAAACCACTGATATTAAAAAGTGATGGATTGAGGTACAAGTTAAGATCACCGATTATAGAAATTAATTTTGGCAATGCAACAATACTGGTAAGTGCCGAACAGTTTGATAAATAAAGGTCTTTGATTTTGGTGAGGTTTGGATAGTTGCCAAATGACGCCAGTCGGTTGCTGCCTTGTATATAAATAGAACCAAAATTCTGAATACTATCAAATCCAATGAATTCCAGCTGAGGAACCTGGTATAAAGTTAACGCCTTTAACCTCGTAATATTTGGAAAAGTACCACAGCCCTCAAATTCAGGGCAATTTAGAATTTGCACATTTTCCACATGCTTCATATCATTGATAAATGAGAGGTTTTCAATAAATGTACCTTCTAAATTAAGTGTATTGATCGAGTCCAATTGTTGAAAACCTGCAACGCTACTGACTCCTGGAAATCCAACGATACTTAAATAATTACAAAATCTCAGACTATCAAATCCTGCTAATGTTATGGTAGTATTAGTAGGATATCCAAGTTCAATTTGTTGTGCTCTTTTAAGCCTTGGGAAACAATTGAAAGATGGAATCTGACAATAATTTATTTTAATGCTTCCAGCATCTGTGAGATTAGGAAAATTGAGTGATGTTGTATTTATCGTGCTGATATACATGTTGTCTACATACCTAAGCACGGGCATGTTAATTGATGGATTAAATTGACCAAAATTCATTGTCTTTACGTAAGCAAGATTAGGCATAAAAACCACATAATTTCCGTCGAAATAAGCACCATTGGATATATATTTCAACGCCGCAATGCCGGTAATATTGGTCATCGATCCCTGAACATTGAGTGATCCAATGATACTGTCAACACCCGGGTAAGCAGCGCTAAATCCATCCACTTGATTTTGAAATTGCAGGAAGATGTTGCCCACATATTTTCCTGCAACAAGGGCAGAGCTGGATAGAAAGAACATAAAAATGAGGACCGATTGTTTCATTTGGATTGATTTTTAAAATTGTAAAGCAAAAGTAGATTGTTGTTGGATAATTTTAAAAATGTATGCTAAAATAAGATAAAAGGTTGCTTACAATAAGTAATATTTTACTAATTTACTAAATTTCGAAAGGAAAAATGGGGTTTTTTCATCCCTAAGCCTGGTTTGAGCCAAATACCATGTTATGGATGCCCAAATAAATCCCGCATCGTAAACACGCCTTTTTTGTCCACTATCCATTCTGCTGCAATCACCGCACCCAATGCAAAACCTTCTCTACTATGCGCTTCATGGCTAAGTTCTATCGTATCGATGGCAGATTTGTAGCTGACTATGTGGGTGCCGGGTGCCGGGTCAATTCGTTCGGACAAAATAGACAATTGATGGTCTTTGTTGTCCCCATTGTTGACCCAATCTGTATATGTCTCATTGTTGCCAATTATACCTTGGGCAAGGGTGATTGCTGTGCCACTGGGCGCATCAAGCTTTGCGGTATGATGGATCTCTTTAATGCTGGTCTGGTAACCCTTATGTGGGGCCATCAATTTTGCTGCATACTCGTTGATTAAGAAAAACAAATTGACCCCAAGGCTAAAATTTGATGCATAGATCAATGAGCCATTGCTGCGTTGCACTATAGCCTCGATCATCGGCAAAGCATCCAGCCAGGCTGTAGTGCCGCATACTGTAGGTATTGAAGCATCAAGAAGTTTCGTGATATTATGTACTGCTGTATGCGGATTTGTAAATTCTATTGCCACATCTGCCCCAAGTAAATTTTCCCGGTTAAAATCCTCAATATTCTTAGATGAAATTTTGAGTATTACTTCATGCCCTCTTGCTTCTGCCTGCCTCTCTATGGCTTGCCCCATCTTGCCATAACCAATAATTGCAATTTTCATAAATGATTGTTTTTATTTTGATTGACTGGTTTTGCCGATAAACACAAATGGCAATTTTTAAAAATTAAGCTTCGCAATGGGTTATATACGGGAAAAGCCTACAAATGCAACCTGGATTTTCTGGCCAATAAGATTTCCTCTGTTTCTTTTCGGTCTGGGTCAGGAACACAGCAGTCCACCGGACATACAGCTGCGCATTGAGGTTCTTCATGAAAACCCACACACTCAGTGCATTTATCCGGTACGATAAAATAATAGTCATCACTTATAGGACTTTGCTTGGCCTCTACCGATACTTCCCGGCCATCTTCCAAAGTGTAATGCCCAGAAGTAGTATTGCCATCTTTGATTGCCCATTCGATACCGCCTTCATATATGGCATTGTTGGGACACTCCGGTTCGCAAGCGCCGCAATTGATACATTCGTCAGTTATTATTATAGCCATTTATTTATTTTCTATTAGAATTAAATTTATTGTGTTTTTTCGTAGACGGATTCAGCCTTATTTGATGAACTGTGTTTTAATCGTATTGTAATCCGGCAGCTTGTTTTTATGCCACTTTTGTACAATTACCCCGTTTTTCCATAATACCATACCAGGATTGGACCGCATCACCGTTTTGAGCAGTATATCGTCAGCTGCTAGGAATATGGCATCGATACCTGTCTCCTTAGCTAAGTCATCGGCGGCTTCTTTTGTAAACGAGCCAATGACTACAGAGACATCATTACCGTCTTTCTTAGCCGATTCCAGCAAAGGCTTCATGGCCTTAAGGTCTGATAAAAATGACTCCGGAAAGATAAAATCTGTTTTAGATATCTCTTTGTTCATGACGTTTAAGAATGTCTTTTTCACTTCTTTGATTTTGCCATCCTTCATAAACACCGTATCCATCTTAAATATTGAATCCTGCACCACAGACTTTATTGATCCGGTCTTGAACTTGACCTTTGGGGACAGAACCATAAAATGATTTTTTGGGTTGCTGATATACAAATCGGTAGAGTCATTGCCATCAAAATCGGTGATTTCAAATTCCGAAATTTTGGTCTTTGGAATTCTCAACGCTGTTTTAATTTGCTCCAAAACGGTCCATTTAGATTTGTCCTGATACGTGGTATCCGCCATGTATTGTTTGTATGGAACATCTATTGTTTTTCCATCAACCAAGCTTTTGAGTGTAAAATCGGTAATTTGTACCTCGGCTTGTGCCTTTTTTTCTTCAGCCCTCAAAGCCGCAATATTTGCTCCGTTTTTAAACGGCCTAAAATCGATATGTGGTTCATTCCAAACAAAATTGTTCAAGCAATATATAATAAGTACTAACGTACTTGCCAGCATCAAAATTGAATTCCATTTCTTACTCAATAAGGCGTGCATATCTTTGTGTCTGAACAAGAAATAGATAGCTGGTACAAGCAAGACTAGGTCTTTCATAAACGAGATTTTAGGCTCCAATTTCAGAAAATCGCCAAAACATCCGCAATCTGTGACTTTCATATTTGATGCCTTGTATGGTCCCCATGAAGCAAAATCAAAAAAGGTAGAACCACTTGGCACATATCCTGTCAAATAGGTAAATCCTGTAAGAATGGTAAAAAACACGACCAATAAGAAAAACAACCATGCCGTTAATTTTGGTCTTATGCCTACCAGCAACATAATACCCAACACAATTTCAAATATAATCATACCAACGGAAAACCATATGGAGATATTCGACAACATTGGGAATATTGGGCTAATAAATTTAAACATTGTTTGAGAAAAGAGGGATTCAAACTCTCCAAAATATTGCTCCATTTTAAAGGCAGTACCCATTGGATCTATTGCCTTTACCCAGCCTGAAAAAATAAAAAGCACACCTGTGAATGTCTGCAAGAATGTCATTAGATAAGACTTTTGCTTTTTCAATGCTAAGCCTATAACTAAAGTCAAAATGATGGCTACAATACCAATGTTAAATACAAGGCCACTTATTGTCATACTTTATCCTATTTTGATTGCAAAAATACTTAATTGTACCTTTTTTTTGTGTTAATCGGATGTTATTAATCTTACAACATAATAATATGCAAAAAGGATTAAAAAATGTACTTTTTATCGCTATTGAACTTGTTAATTAATTGAAAATGTGTGTTTTGCATTTCAGTATATAATTTTCAATAACCATTGCATATATTTGTGGCATGAACTCAACTTTTATAAAAGAGCCAATCATAAGAATTATTGACGAGGACTATAAGATACCACATCTAAACAAAAGAAGGCGGGTAGCTGCAATATTACCGCACAATTATGACAGCAGTGCAAAATTTTATCCTGTTTTGTATCTACATGATGGCCAAAATTTATTTGATGACAATGCCCCTTTTGGTACCTGGGGTGTAGACAAGTGCCTGGCCAATCTTGCAGAAGTTGGCATTGAGGTC
>JAYUTD010000263.1:0-11792 GCA_043755305.1 Saprospiraceae bacterium | reverse complement strand
CAAAGTGATGAAAGTAATGTCTGTACTAGCCATCCTATCGTACAACAATGTAATGGCGGCATTGATTCGATCCACAGTTTCATTTGGCTTCTCACTATTAAAAGAACTATGGAAATCACTATGTGAATACACTTTATCATTACAGTCTAATTCTTCGATAGAAACTAATTTTTTTGAGGCTGCCCGCTCCAGCAAGTTAAAAATGGAAACCACGTTGTAAACAGTGCCAAACGGATTGGTTGTTGCTTTAAATTGGAGATTTACAAGCTTTTTACCTATGTTTTCTGAAAAACAAGAGCCAATAAGCAATATATTGTTTTTATAATTAATGCTTAATGTAGATTTATTTAGATTTATTTCTGTACGAAACACCATAATTTTATATTTTTACCCAAAAGTAGGATGTGAAATCTTTTTTAAAGAATTTATTTGGTAAAAGTGAAGAAACTTTGGTTGAACCAACTTTGCAATTTGGCCGACATAGCGATTTTTATAAAGGTAAAGAAAAATACAAAGACTGGGATGCCGCTTTGGAAAAACATGGTAAGAGGCAATACCTTGATTCAATAAGTTGTTTTTTATCGTATATAAATAATGAAACGTATGAAAATGTTCATGTAGAGCATATAGGTGATGAAAAGATAAAATTTTCAATCTATCAAGGGTCAAAAAAAATTGAAGGCTTCGCCAATCAGGATGGGTTCTTTGCAGAATCAAAAATAGCCAGATGCAAGAAAGTAAGTCTTGGCGCTCTACGGTCATTGCTTGAAGAAAATTACCACCTGCGTTATTCTTCATATGCCCTTGATAGTGAAAACAATATTACCATAGTAATGCATACAGATTATCTTGATGCCTCGCCATATAAATTGTACTATGGTCTAAAAGAGATAGCTACCAGATCAGATAGACGAGACGATGTAATGATCAGAAAATTTAAAGACTTAGCGCCTATAGAAAATGGCTTCATTACAGAGGTGCCTTTGCTTGAAAAAGAAGTAAAATATTCTTTCTTACAAAATATAATTACACAAACTTTAGAAGAAATCAAAGCCGATAAAGAAAAATTAAAAGTACATCCTGGTTTGATTTCTTATAGAATTTTAGCATCTGTATTATTGGTAGATTATTTTCTTAAACCAGAGTGTATACTAATGGAACATATAGAAAATGTACACAAAATATTTTACCATATCAACACTTTGAGTCCCGAGCAAAAAAATGAAGAGATGGCCAAAGAATTAATGAAAATTAAATCCCTGAATAAAGAAGAGGTGTTTTTGGAATTATACAATACAAAGGCTACTTTTGGTGTATTGGTAGCTGGCAACCACCAGAGGCTTCAGGAAATGATTGATCAAGATATGAAGCATTTTGATTGGTATGAAAAGAATGGATATGAAGACTACGCTGCCTTCATACCACAATACATTGCAGGAATCTTGCTGTATACCTATTCCATGCCATTACCAGATAAAAAATTATTGCATCTTCTACTTAGGATTTGGAATAATGATTTTTTTATACATCTGGGATATGACACTTTGATAAAAGAAGGACAACTTGACAAAGAGGCCATTGGGCATCAGATTAGGAAGGCCTGTATGGATGAATTGGATATATACGAAACCGTAGAGTTTGATATTGATTCCATCAAATTCAATAATTTGCATTCTTTTTCAAAAACATATTTTGCTGCCTTGTATGACTTACCTCTAAAAAAGAAAGACTAATGGATCTAAGATGGATAGCAGAAGCAGAATATTCCATTGTACAAATTGCTACACCATATGCAACTGGTACGGGGTTTATCTACCCCAATCAAAAATTTATAGTTACCAATGAACATGTGGTTCGCGACAACAATAAAGTCATCGTTGAAGGCAAATCCTTGCTACGGCAGTCTGCGGATGTTATCTATCTTGATGAGAAGTATGATATAGCATTTTTGGCGTTGCCCGAGCTCTTAGGTAAAATTAATGCGCTGAAAATACAATCCACAGAGATTGAACTAGGCGAAGTAGTTTTTGCTTTGGGGCACCCATTTGGGTTAAAATTTTCTGCAACCAAAGGAATTATATCAAGCCTAGACCATACTCTTGAAGGGATAAAATTTATACAACATGATGCCGCCCTCAATCCAGGGAACAGTGGTGGTCCCTTGCTTACTTCTGAAGGGCACCTTGCCGGCGTCAATACATTTATACATAAGGATGGTCAGAAAATAGGCATCGCCTTGCCAATAGAAAACCTTAATAAAATGGTGTCTGCTTACATCGACTTTTATCCGCAGCAGACAGTAAAATGTCAGGCATGTGATTATTTATTGATCGAAGCCATTAGATATGATGATTACTGCATCAATTGTGGGGCTGTAGTAAAGTATTTTTATACCATCAATGAATATGAACCGACTGGTATGAATCAAAAAATAGAAGATGTAATAAATGCACTAGGTTTTGATGTAAAAATTTGTCGTAGAGGACTGTCTAACTGGGAAATAAATAGTGGAAGTGCCAAAGTAAATATTGCTTACCACGAAAAAAGTGGTTTCCTCATTGCAGATGCAACACTATGCTACCTACCCAAGACTAGTATGGATGACATTTATACCTATCTCATGAAGCAAAACTATTACAACAAAGGGATGACTTTTAGCCTTAAAGACAATAACATCGTGATTTCATCTATAATCTACGACCAACATATGCATGTGGAGACGTGCAAAAAACTCATCAATAATCTGATCAAAAATGCGGATAGGTATGACAATGTACTAATTGAGCAGTTTGGAGCAGTAGGAATAAAGGATTAGTATTTTTTTTATTTTGAACACATCGGATTTTATAGTTGCCCGTTTTATTGCAACACTTTTATGGTATAAAGAGGAAAACCTAATTAATAAAAGTTCTTTTTTGATTTCTATAAGCTAAATTAAATCTTCTGGTATAAAAATGAAGATTGCCACCTTCGGGTATTGTTAAATTGGTCAATCGCAACAATTTCTAAATAATGATCGCCATTGTATAAGTCTTTCAACGGTACAGTAAGTATTTTATTTCCTTCTTTGTACTCACACGCGAGCCATACTCCATCAAGCCACACACTGTAAGCAAAAGGTTTTGCCTTGTACCGTGTTTGTATATTATCAGTGATTTTGAATTTAAAAGAAGTAGCCACTTTATTTTCCGAAAAATTTTGCGGTATAATCACCGGTGCAACCGTATCTACAAAAAATCCATATCTTCCAAAATCATCAACAAATGTAATGAGGCTATCTCCTTCTATTGTTTGTCCAAATGAGTCCGGATTAGCACCAAGCAACATAAAACCTAACTTAGCCTTATAAGGCGCTAGTTTATCTGATATATCAACAGCTAATCTTACATTAGTAAGTATTGGATAAAGTTTACTTCCTATCCTATAGTTTTTGGTGACATTGTCTTCAACATTTGTCTCAATTTGAAAATCTATGTTTTTTGCAAGACTTTGTTCATAAAAAGTGACAGCAAGTTCTCCCTTTTTTACGACTTGCTTTTGCCCCTGGCAGATGATTTGTCCTTTTACTTTCCGGACTTTTGTGGCATTGGTAGTTTTCTTTCTGACTTGTAAAAGCTGTGTTGTCTGATTTCCGTCAAAGTCTTTAAGAATTATTTTTACATTTTTACTGTTGGCTTCATCAATAGGGATAAGACCATTGTTGAATTGATAATCGATAATACTTAGCGAATTGCCGGGCAATTTATAGCACAAGACTTCATTTCTATTTTTAGTTTGTTTTAATTCATAATCAGTGTGGGCTTCGATAAGTGGACTCTCTGCAAAAGTAAATGTATTGATGTTGAAACCATAGTACAACACATCGTCGATGTACATTTCCATCTTATAGATGCCATTTTTATTGATTCCACCTTTGTTTTGATCGTATCCGGAAATCGAAATACCGCCTACATCTCCATCCACTTCAAGAATAAGTGGTGCATAACTACCATCTCTAGCCTTCTTGGTTTTTTTGTGTTGTTGGTCTATCTTTCTATAATCTACATCCAGTCCGGCAATACTGACACCGGTTATGGTAGGCGCAATATTGTCAAAAGGTTTTATTCCAAAAAGCAATGGGTTCATGGGATTGTCAGACAAAGTTTCCCGTATTTCGAAATGTAGATGTGGTCCGGATGACCGGCCTGTATTGCCTAGAAATGCTATATGTTGTCCGCGGCTTATTCTAAAGACATTGCTATCTATGGTAGCATCAATCTCGTAAGATTCTATACTCCGTTGGAGTGCAGCCACATAGCCGTCTATGACTTTGTTAAAAGACTTGACATGCGCATAGACCGTGGTGTAACCATTGGGATGTTGGACATACAAGACCTTACCATATCCGCCCCTAAGAATTTTTATTTTTGAAACAAATCCATCCTCTGCGCTGAATATACTGTCTCCTTCCCCACCATTATTGGGTTTTATGTCCAATCCGGCATGAAAATGCCTGTACCTGAGTTCGCCAAATGATCCGGCTAAAACCAATGGATACTTTACTGGGCTGGTAAAGCGGGTCATTTTGATGGGATCGCGAGAGGACCACATCACTTGTGCTAGAAATATTATAGCAATCGAGATTATTATTTTTTTACTCATATATTTAATAGTCTCGCAATTGTTCTTTGTAATTGATATAAAGCCGAAGAAGAAGATAAAAGGCCACTTTCAATGGCTGACCTTAAGCTTACCATTTGTTTTGCAAATAGATCATTTTTACATAATAAAGAAAACACTTCTTCTTTTAGTATCGTTTCAAACCAGAATATTTCTTGTGAGATTCTATTTTTAAAATAGTAGTTTTCTTTAATAGATGCCTGATTAAATTGATTGATTTTTTCCCAGACTTCATCAAACCCTTCGCTGGCAATAGATGATACCAAAGCTATTTCAGTGGAAATGTTGTACAATCTTGGTTTGAAAAGGGCAAGAGCCGATTTATATGTCTTGGCCGTTTGTAAGGCCAGATTCTTTTGGCTCCCATCCGCTTTATTAACTACGATGAGGTCTGCCATTTCCATGATGCCTCTTTTCATGCCTTGTATTTCATCCCCTGCCCCAGGCTGAATGAGTAAGATTGTCATATCTACCATCATTGAAGCCCAATATTCTGACTGGCCTACACCTACTGTCTCAATCAATATAGTCTTATATCCTGCTGCTTCACAAATTAAAATTGATTCTTTGGTCCCTTTAGCCACTCCGCCAAGCATACTTCCCGAACTCGTCGGTCTGATATAAGCATTAGCATGTGTAGAAAGGTATTGCATTCGGGTTTTATCCCCCAAAATACTGCCTTTGTTTACCTGGCTGCTTGGATCTATTGCCAAAACAGCTACTTTTTCTTCTTTGTCTGCTAAATATTTTCCAAAATTTTCGATAAATGTGCTTTTCCCTACACCAGGCGGTCCTGTAATGGCTAACCTTAAAGTATCACTTATAAGTTTGTTGTTTTGAAAATGGTCAATAAGCTGAGCCGCCAAGTCTTTTTTGGCATTTTCTTCTGATTCTATCAGTGTGAGTGCCTCACTTAGTACAAAACGGTCGCCTTCTTTAATTCCATCAATGTAATACTGCAGAAGTCTGGCCGGCTTTTGTTTAAGTACAAAAGCCGGATTTATATTAAACGCCTTGTCATCGTTGGTATTGGCCATATTGTTGCAAAGTTACGAAAATAAAAGTGAGTTTTATGGCCAATTCAAATCGTAAAAATTTGAATAAACTCAAAATGAAACTTATTATTTGAGATCGTTGTTTTTCTCCCTATCTGAATATCTTCATACCATAAATTAATAAGCAATAAGATATATTCATTGTTCGGTATTGATTTATTATTCAAAGTAACAAATAGGCCAATAAGGAGTTTTTAGATTTTTTATATGCTTATTTTTTCTAAAAAACAAAAGGGATTGAATTATTACCATTCAATCCCTTTTAGTATTTGTGGTCCCACATGGATTTGAACCATGGACCACCTGATTATGAGTCAGGTGCTCTAACCAACTGAGCTATAGGACCTGCTTTAAAAGCGCTGCAAAGATAGTATTTTATTGAATTTTACCATGAATTTTAGTATATTATTGATAAGGATTTTTTGACTCGACTTATAACTTTTAGGCTTTCAGCGTTTTAGCTTACACTTCAAAGTCGATTGACAAAGAGCCTGAGTTTGTTCATCAATACCGTGGTTGCATATTCTATGTTTTTTGACCTGTCCTTGGAGGCATTGATTTTATAGGTTATGACTTTATCTCCATTGCTTATGGCCATCCATATTGTTCCTACAGGCTTATCAGGGCTTCCGCCACCTGGTCCCGCTATCCCGGAGACAGCTACACCAATGCTGGTTTTTGTTAACTTGAGGAGGCCTGATGCCATTTCTTTTACTGTTTCTTCGCTAACAGCTCCATGTATTTGTAGGGTTTCCTCTTTGACTCCTAAAAGCTGCTTTTTCAACTCATTGCTGTAGGTAACCACACTGCCTATAAAATATTGTGAAGATCCCGCTATTGAAGTAATTTTATGTGAAAAAAAACCTCCGGTACAACTCTCCGCAGCACTTAAAGTCAGCCCTTTATGAGTAAACAAATACCATAACATTTGTTCAAGACTTCTATCCTCTGTAGAATATATGATGTCCCCCAATTTTTCTGTAATAATGTTAGCGTATTTGTCTAAATCAGTGGTAAGTTGATTTCGATCAACATGTTTGCCTGTAAGCCTCAATCTTACTGAACCAAGAGAGGGCAAGTAAGCCAGTTTGATATAATCTGGCATGGTTTCAAGGTAAGGTAAAATTTTATCTGCAATGACAGTCTCTCCTTCCCCAGCTGTCATTATTGTTTTATGTAAGATTTTAATCTCTGAGGGTTTTTTGGCAAGTATAGGTAAAAGTTCTTCTGTAATGATGGTTTTCATCTCATAAGGCACGCCAGGAAGCGATACCAACATTTTACTATTGTGCTCAATCAGCATACCTGGTGCTGTGCCTAAACTATTATTTAGCAAAACTGCATTGGCTGGCATGTAGCATTGTTCACTGAGCGCCGGAGTCATGGTTCTACCAAATTTTTCATATATTTTTTCAATGTTCTCATAGGTTAATTGTGAAAAGACCATGCCTACCCCAAAGTATTGTGAAATCGCAGTTTTTGTAATATCATCTTTAGTAGGACCAAGACCACCTGTTAGAACAATAAGATCTGCTTTAAGCATTGCATAATCTATGGCATCCTTGATTGCATTTAATTCATCTCCTACAGATAAAATTTCAAGAATGTTTATACCTATTTCATTAAAAGTGTTACCTATCCATGCAGAATTGGTGTCAATAACTTGGCCAATTAATATTTCGTCACCTATGGTTAATACAATTGCATTCAATAGATAGTGTATTTTAGTTAGTGCTTACTCAATATTTTTTAAGCAAAGGAGCTTAGTTGCACGGCCATTCCCAGTCAGAAAGTGCACCATTTGAGTCAAAAGAAAAATGCCACCATTCTGTCCTTATGCCTGAAAAACCTACTTCTTTCAATACAGAAGTAAGAAGTTGCCTGTTTCTCAAAACATTTGCAGGAAGAGAAAGGTTGTCGGTATGCGCCTCTTTACCAAAGAAGTCATAAGGAGTGCCCATCTCTAAGTCTTTGCCTTTTGCATCAACAATGGTAAGATCCACTGCCAATCCTCTATTGTGCATAGACCCTTTTGCTGGTGGAGTCACATAATCTGGGTTTGGTACCACATCCCAAAGCCTCTGTTGCGCAGGTCTAGGTCTATAGCAGTCAAACACCTTAAGTCCATAATAGTGCTTTGCTTTTAATATTTGATGGGCTTTTTCTATGGCTTGAGCTGCATCTGGTCTCAGATAACATTTGCCGCATGGATATATTTGTTTTTTAGTAAAGTTATTTTTGGTTGCATACCTAATATCAATGGCTATGCCTGAATCTGAAGAAATTTCTTTAAACTCCGATTTTTTATCAAGAGACATTAATTTTTCTTTCACACCAGGAGCAGCGATTTTATCATTGTTATTTGTAACTTTTTCAATTTCTCCACTGTTTTTTTGAAGCTCAGTATTTAATTTCATACTCGGCTTTTCTTTATTAACAGAAACAGCAGCGCCCTTCTTACTATCAGTAGTAGAATTGACTGTCTTTTCTTTGCATGCATTGAAAAAAACAAAAGAGACTATAAGGATGAGAAAATACCTCAATGGAATGTTATATGCTTCGTCTGTCAATGAGGAAAGAGTACCTGTGAGAATTCTTAAGAGCCATCCCTGTGCCTCGCACCACCGCTCTCAAAGGATCTTCTGCCACATGAACAGCCAATTTGGTTTTAATAGAAATTCTTTTTGCTAACCCCCTTAATAAAGCACCGCCACCTGTAAGATAAATGCCGGTTTTATATATATCTGATGCTAGTTCTGGTGGGGTGTCCTCCAAAGCTTTAAGAACAGCTTCTTCTATTTTTACTATTGATTTATCTATGGCTTCTGCTATCTCGGTATGTGCGGTAAATACTTGCTTGGGAATACCCGTAAGCATGTCTCTGCCATTGACTGCATATTTTGGAGGTGGATCATCTAAGTCTTGTATGGCCGATCCAACATTTATTTTTATTTGTTCTGCTGTCCTTTCTCCAATAAGAAGATTGTGCTTTCTTTTCATAAAGTCGATGATGTCATTGGTAAATTCATCACCTGCAACTCTTATAGACTGGTCTGTAACGATGCCAGAAAGTGCAATAACAGCGATCTCTGTAGTTCCTCCGCCTATATCTATAATCATATTGCCTATCGGTTCTTCTACATCTAAGCCAATACCGAGTGCAGCTGCCATTGGTTCATGGATTAGATAAGTTTCTTTTGAGTCGACATGGTCTGCGGAATCAAAAACTGCTCTTTTTTCTACTTCTGTAATACCGGAAGGAATACAGATGACCATTTTTAAATGGGTAAAAAACTTCCTTTTTTCACCAATCATATTGATTAACCCTTGGATCAGTGCTTCTGCAGCTTGAAAATCTGCTATAACTCCATCTTTTAGAGGTCTGATGGTTTTGATGTTTTCATGGGTTTTTTCATGCATTTGCATAGCTCTGTTACCTACGGCGATAGTCTCATTTGTAAGTCTGTTGACAGCAACAATAGAAGGTTCGTCAATTACGACCTTGTCATTTTGAATAATAAGGGTATTGGCCGTACCTAAGTCAACTGCCAATTCTTGTGTAAAAAAATTAAAAAATTTCATTCTGACTTATAATTATTAAATTCCACTAAAAGGGGACATATTCACTGAGGGATGGCAAAAATAATAAATAAATAGCTAATTAGAACAAATAATTGCAAGTAAATACCAACAAAATTCAGGATAAAAGGCAATTGTGTTAAAAATTATATAAATCTAATTGATTTCAATGGTGTTTCTAATGTCTGTTAACATAAATTTTAAAGCTTTTAAGTTTTTATTTATAAAATACTGCTTTTCTAACTTGGTGTTTTCAATAAAAGTCAGATTGCCGAAATTGTGAACAACTAGAAGGCGTAAAAATAAAAAAAAACGTATTTTTGCCCCATGTTAAAGAACCTGATTATTACTCCTTTACTGCTTCTTTTGTTCGCAGGAAATATGCTGTGTCAACCTTTGATTAATGTAGCAAGTAGTGCAGGACTTAATTATGGTACAGGAACGACACAGGGTGGCTCTGGGGCGAGTTTTGTTGATTTCAACAATGACGGCTTCGATGACTTAACAATTGGTACCGCAGAAGGAGACAGTATTTTGTTTTTTAAAAACAATGGCAATGGCACCTTTACTAAGCTTCCGGCTATGGTAAACCATACAGGGTTGTCGAGACAGATACTATGGGTAGATATAGACAATGACAATGACCTTGACCTTTATGTCAATACAGGCATAAATACTGGTCCCGCTCAAAATAGATTGTACGAAAGAACATCAACCGGACTTATTGATATCACACTTACATCTGGACTTGCATTGGTTAATGACAATGCTTTTGGAGCTACTTTTGCAGATATTGATAAAGATGGTGACCTAGACTTGTATGTATCAGTGCTCTTTGGCGGCACTGATATATTGTATAGAAACAATGGCAATAAAACCTTTACCAACATAAACACAAGCAGTGGAATTGGCAATGATGACTTGCCCGATTTTTGTGCCGCATTTTTTGATTATGACAATGATGGTGATGTAGATCTATATACAATAAATGACAAATATGCGGCCGCCAATCGGATGTACCAAAACAACGGTACAGGTCTTTTTACTGAGGTCGGCGCTTCTACTGGATGTAATATCTCCATAGACGCTATGAATGCTGGTGTGGGGGATTTTAACAATGATGGTTACTTTGATGTCTATGTGACCAATACCAGTGGCGGCAATGAACTCCTTTTAAACAACTTTGGTTACTTTGTAAATGTTGCCCCTACCATTGGAGTAACTGTCAATCAAATATGTTGGGGAGCGGGTTTTTTTGATGTGGACAACGATAAAGACCTTGACTTGTATGTCTGCAGTGAGAATCCTTACATTGGTAATAGAAATCGGCTTTACAAAAATAAATTGGAGACTGGGGATGCCTTTTTTGAAGAATACCAGGCAGGTGGGCTCGCTGGGGATACTTTGAATTCCTTTGTTATGGCAAATGCTGATTACAATAATGATGGAAAAATAGATTTGGTAGTTGTAAATGACTTGAACCAGCCTCTTTTTTTATGGAAAAACAACATTTCTAATGGAAAAAATTATGTAAAACTAAAGCTGGAAGGAACTGCTTCAAATAAAAATGCCATAGGTACGCTGATAAAAATATATGATGGCGATTCTGTCCAGTACAGGTATACCCATTGTGGTATAAATTTTATGACGCAAAATAGTTTGATTGAGCACATAGGTATGGGCACCAACACAAAAATTGATTCTATCATAGTTAGGTGGCCTAATGGAGGCATCAATAAGTACTATAATCTAGGAGTAAACCAACTATATAAGCTCAAAGAAGGAAATTGTCTAAACCATGATTATAATTTCAATAATACTTCTGCCAATAAATTTAATTTTAATAGCAATGATTTGACATTAGCATCAAACTGGTCGAGAGGGCATATACCTCTATTCAATGAAGATGTCGAGATTGTCAATAACGGTTCTGTAACGAATCTTGTCATCCCGGTGGGAATGACTTTCAATAGCCAATCTTTGATTTTAAAAGGCAATATCAACTTTGACAACAACGGCATTATCAATGTAAAAGCCAGCAATGGCATAGGGTTAAACATCTTTAATTCAGGAGTTATTTTTACAAATAACAATTTGGTTAATATAAGTAAATCGTGCAGCACCGGAATGCTTACCAAAGGTAATTATATTGAGAAAGGTATGACGAAAATTCAAAAATAATATCGCAAACCTTTTTTGTTTACTTATATATTTTAAGTGTATACATTTTCAAAATACTTAATTACTTTAAGTATTAGATATTCTTCCTGATTCTCGATGCCTTTTGTATCAAAATATTTAACCGAAGTCCAATGCGGCCACCCATCATGATCCCGGCCAATAAATTCATAATAACCGTCTTCTTCCAACAATGTGCAAACAGCAATATGCATTAAGTCTTGCTTCTCTTCTTTTGAAAATTTTTTCTCCTGCCACCAACCCAATTCTTGCAAACCTATTAAAAACAAGATAGATTGCAAATCAGGCAAATCTTCTCTT
>JAYUTD010000262.1:0-4647 GCA_043755305.1 Saprospiraceae bacterium | reverse complement strand
TTACATTACCCCAATATTCTTCGGTTTGGGGATGTTCAAGCGGATCTCCATACACCTCTGATGTAGATGCAATAAGCACTCTTGCATTCTTTACTCTGGCCAAACCTAACAAATTGTGGGTACCTAATGAGCCTACTTTAAGGGTCTGTATAGGCATTTTGAGGTAATCAATGGGGCTGGCAGGTGAAGCAAAATGAAGAATGTAATCGAGGTCGCCGGGCACATGCACAAACTTGGATATATCATGGTGGTAGTACTCAAAGTTTTTCAAGGGAAAAAGATGTTCAATGTTCTTGATATCTCCCGTGATAAGATTGTCCATAGCAATGACATGGTAACCTTCTTTCAAAAATCTTTCACACAAATGAGAGCCGATAAAGCCTGCCGCTCCTGTAATCAATACTCGTTTCATATATAAATTTGATCGTGTAAAGGTAGTCATTAAAATCCAATTTATTATTGGCTTTGGCGGCACAAATAAGGCTGCATTTAGGTAACTTTTTTTCTCGCCTTAGGCCTTAGCCCTTTTGATAATACTGCAATGGTACTTTCTGGCCACCTTTAAAGCATGGATACACAGCGCAAAAGCAAGTCTAGCGTTAATGAACAATTGCCAAAAAAATGGGTTATAAGCAACATAATGGATATTTATTGTAAAGTAGAGACTGAGTAGATAATAACTTTATGGATAGAAAAATTATTGTGGTTGCTGGCGGCACGGGCAATTTGGGCAGTCAAATCTGTACAGCTTTAGTGGCCTTAGGGGCAGAAGTCAGGGTATTGGTAAGATTTACTACAGAAGATAAAAAAGCAGATGCATTGAAGGCAATGGGAGTGCATGTAGTAAAAGTAGATTTTTCAGCCACTGATGACCTTGCTGCTGCTTGCAAAGGCGCCAGCTGCGTGGTCTCAGCGCTAGCTGGTTTGGAAGACGTCATTCTTGGCACCCAAAAAAGATTGCTTGAAGGAGCAATCGCAGCAGGCGTGCCGAGGTTTATCCCTTCAGATTATTCTATTGATTATACAAAATTCGATGATGGAGAAAATCGAAATTTAGACATTAGAAGAAAGTTTTATAATTACATTAGTACAGTACCCATCAAACCCACTTCAATATTTAATGGCGCTTTTATGGATATGCTTACCGATGAAATACCAATGATTCTATTCAATAAAAAATGGGTGTTGTATTGGGGCAATGCGGATCATAAGATGGGATTTACCACTGTCGAAGATACTGCTCAATTTACAGCCTATGCAGCACTTGACGATACCTGCCCAAGAGACTTGCATGTATATGGTGACCAGATTAGTCCACGAGAAATTAGCACAACATTGGCTAAGATCACAGGGCAGCCCTTTAAAATGATTCGCACCGGAGGATTATTTCTGTTAAGCAGCATCATAAAAATTACCAAATTCTTTTCCCCAGCAAAAGAACAGCTCTATCCCGCCTGGCAAGGCATGCAATACATGAGAAACATGATCGACAAGCGGTCAGTGATAGTAACCCTGGACAATAGCAGGTATGGCGGAATACAATGGACTTCTGTACAAGATTTATTGGCTAATTTTTATGAAAATAGAAATAAATAAAAGTTAATACAAGGGCTAAAACAAACCACACTACACATAAAGAATTATATTTGAACTGTTCATCTTACTAAAAATGAGTAAATATTTAATTTATTTATACATCTTATTTATGTCCTACGAAGCAGCAGCAAGAGTTGATACAGATACCCTTATTTATATTGGCGACCCAATGTGTTCATGGTGTTATGGATTTACGCCCGAATTGCAAAAGGTGAAAGCAGCTTTTCCCAATGTGCATTTCAAAATGGTAATGGGCGGATTGCGGGCGCATGGTCAGGAGTCAATGGAGGAATTGTCTGGTTTTCTTTGGGAGCATTGGCAGGAGGTGCAAAAAGCAAGTGGCCAGAAATTCAATTTCGCAATTTTGAAATCATCCAATTTTTACTACGACACGGAGCCTGCATGTCGGTCGGTCTGCCTTGTGAGGATGCTTTATCCTGAAAAGGAATATGCCTATTTTACTGCACTTCAGTACACATTCTATCACGAAAATCTTGATCCCACTGAAATGGAAACATTTGTAAAGGTATTAAAAGACATGCACCTTGACCCTAAAGAATTTGAGAAGCAATTTAGAAAGCAAGACGCCAAAGATGCGGTAGAACAGGATTTTCAAGCTGCAGCCGCACTTCAAGCCACAGGGTTTCCGTCACTGTTTGCTATAATTAATGGTAAATATTATAAAGCTACGAGTGGTTACCAAAAAGCAGAAAAACTTATCCAATTGTTAAGGGATCGAGGAATGGAGTAAACAATGCCTGCGGCGCAATGAGTTCAATGCCTGCGGCGCAAGGAGTTCAATGCCTGCGGCGCAATGAGTTCAATTTCCTGTGACTTGAGTGAAATGTGGGAGTTTTCTAATTCGAAAATTCGATTATTCGAAAATTCGAAAATTTACTAATTGGGGTTTGCCTTTAACCAATAGTTTATCTTGGAAACAATTTCTTGCTTTGAAGCTTCAGGGAGGTTTTTGATGCGGGCCTGGCCGTGGTCTTTGCCTTTAAGAAAAAACCACAAGGCATCTCTTTTATCATTGGGTCTTACGGCGGTCGCCGACCAAGTGTCATTGCCGCCATATATATAAATAAACTGGTCGCCCTTTTCTTTTACCCAGCCGTACACTTTATTCGTAAGACTGCCATCAAAACTGCCTTTTGCGTTTTTAGGCATAAATACTGCTGAGGGATTTTTGTCGATCGGCAATGCTTTAATCAAACCTTTGAATTTTGAGATGTCATAACCATAGTAACCCATTTCTGTTCCTGCTTGATAGTAATGCGAGCTATATTTTTTCATGTCGTCATCGCCGAAAAAGCCTATATCTGAAACTTCCAGAAAATGGCTTACCAATTCATCCATACCGGTATTGGATGCAGGTATAGCATCGCATTTTCCACCCCATTGCCAAAATGAAAAAGAGTATTCAAGCACAGCGAATTCAAACGCCTGCTCAAGGCTTAGGTAGCTGAATTTAAGTTTTCCGCCTTTGGCATACCACTTCATTTTTTCCAGCGATGATTGTCTGTTTTCAAGCAACCTTTTTTGCACATTGTATATTTTTTCTCTGCATTCTTTGGTACCTATTGTATCCAGAAAGGTATAGATTCTGGGGTCTTCGATTCCCGTATTGAGCGGTGCTACATAAGGTACCGATACATCCACATCAGCGGGGTAAAAATACCTATAAAAAATGGTGGTCTGGCCGCCTTTGCTGATGCCGGTGCTGATCCAATCCTTTGGGTATATGCTTCTGAAAATCTGGTTGATCTTATGGTAATCGGCTGTAGCGTTCCTAAGATTGAGGTAAGCATAATCCAGACTGTCCGGAACACTTTCGCCAAAGTATCGATGTTCCACCTTGACCTGATTGGCTCTTACCATATCGGTCAGCTCATAAGTGCGATTGGAAGGATTGTCATATCCTTCAGTGACCAATACTGTAGGCGCATCAAAGGCTCTGTGAGACAAATATACCTTCTGGTAAAAATAACCTTTCGACACATCGCTGTGATCAAGGGGTTGTCTTACTGAAAGCTGGTAGGCTGCATCAAAACCGGCAGGTGTTTCTATTTTTTTGAAACTTACATCGGGCAAATTGAAAAGTTTTTTTTCCAGATCTGTGGTCTGTCCTTTAGTACTTAAAGCCAAAAACGTAATGCAAATGAATAGATAATTTATTTTCATTGTAATCGAAAAATTAAAAAAATAAGAAGAACAAATGCACTATGCAATCCCTGGTGTGCTTATTTACTTCTTTGAACTCTTGTATTCTTCATTGAGTGCATCTACGATTGGCTGGGTTACGTCAAGTGATTTACCCCCATACAAGACACCGCCGCCGCCGCCTTTCATCAATATAAAGTCATAGCCTTTTTCTGCAGCTACTTTTTCCAGGTACTTATTGATGCTCTCGATGAGGTGCTTGTCTACATCTGCCAGTTTTTTATTGAGGTCATCGTTTGCACTATTTCTTTGTTGATTCAATGACTGTTCTTCCTTTGCCAGTTGGTCTCCCTGGGCCTTAAATTTTTCTTCCAGAGATTTTAGTTCTACAGGTGGAATGTTTTGTGCTTTTTGCTGGATGTCGTATATGTCTTTTTGAAATTTCACATATCTTTTTTGAAATGCCTCCGCTTTTGCTGAAAATGCCTTTTCTGCCTTATCTGCTTCTTTTTCCAAAGCAGCTTTTTGGTCCTTTGTCAATTGGTACTGAGACAACAATGAATCGATGTTGACAAATACAATTTTGCCTGCAGCTGTAGAAGGTAGCGTTGAAGCCGATGGCAAACTTGCTTCTTTCTTATCACAGGAAGTAAGGATCAATGCTATAGCCATCAGAGTAATAAAGGAAGTGAAATATTTCATGTATTTTTTTCTTTTAAGTAGCTGCAAAAGTAATAAATTAAATATAAACTATTCCTTTTGCTTAAGCTTATTAGGCAAACGTGCCGTGAGATAGATAAGGATTCTTACATAGTATTTAAGCATAAACGTTTACACATTACATGAAATAATAATGTATTCGTTTTACTTAGGTTAAAATACATTTCT
>JAYUTD010000261.1:0-4657 GCA_043755305.1 Saprospiraceae bacterium | reverse complement strand
GAAGCCAGACTTGCAGGGGCAAGAATAGCACCGCTGGCTGTACTCATGATGGCACTCAATACTGAGCCGAAAAATAAAATTTTGATAGGCATAGGTAGGTATTCAAGTACAACCTTGGGCAAGGTCAGTTGCAGGTCACTGCTGAGGTGGTGTGGATACACAATCTTGATAGCCATTATGATAAACATGGGCACGAAAGCAAAGAGGCTGTAGATCAGCGCCCCGGTAATGCTTGAATAGTACGCTGCCTTTTCACTACGGGCAGAATTGACCCGCTGAAATATATCTTGAGACACTATGCTTCCCAGACCAAGTGCAGACAATGAAGCAAACCAATTGATCCAATCTTTGGGCGTATGCTCAGGAGTAAGCTGCCAATGTGATTTGGGAATGCTGGCCAGTACTTTGGCTACCCCACCTGCCTTATCTGCAATAAAATAAGCTACCACAACCAAACCAACAATAATCATGATGCTTTGTATAAAATCGGTCAATGTCACCGCAAGCATACCGCCGGCCATAGTATAGGTCATGACGATCAATGCTGAGGCAATGATGCCGGTATGGAGTGAGATGCCAAACAATACTGAAACGACCAATCCCAGCGCCAATAACTGTGCCGCTATGTAACCCAAAAAACACAGCACCATCAATAGGGAAGCAAGCAATTCTACGTTGCTGCCAAATCTTATTCTAAACAAATCTCCGATCGTCAATACATTGAGCCTATACATTTTTTTGGAATAAAAAAAGCCAACCAAAAGCAGGCATAGTATGGCACCAAAAGGATCCTCTATCACACCCAACAAACCATTTTCTGCAAACTCAGCACTGGCACCAAACAATGTCTCACTGCCAAACCACAATGCAAACAAAGCAAAGGCATTCAACGCAGGATGCAGGTTTCTGCCGGCATTGATAAAGTCTGTATCCCCGGATATTTTTTTATTGGCGTAAAATCCTATGCCAACAGTGATGGTAAAATAAAGCAGAATAAATAGTAGTAGCATAGGTCAAAATAAATTCAAATATCCAAAATGTATTTTAGTATTGCCAAAATCTGGGCTGCCTGAAAAATTATTGCCCGCAGCAAATGAAAAATTGAAGATGCCGGCCCTGGTGCTAAAGTTAAATCCCATGCCAACGCCAATGGCATTTTTCCACTCCCCTACTCCATTGACAATCGTTCTGATGCGGGCCACATCCACGAAGGGCAACGACAAAAACGAATTTTTCTCCAACAGAATCCTCCATTCAGTGGTCACAATCAAATACCTGTCAGTGGCAATGCTCAATTCATCAAATCCCCGCATCAACCGATTGCCGCCAATCCTGTACGCTTCATTTTGCAAGACGATGCCATCATTGTACCTAAGCCCGCTATTGATGCCCAGCTTGACGGTAGCCCATTTTTTAATGGAAAAATATTTATTGGCTTCCACATTGAGTGTAGCTTGAAATTTCGAAACCAGGAGAGTATCGTACGCTTTTGAAAAATCAACCGCATCGCTTTTAATTTCTGTAATTTGCGCATTTTTGATGATGCCTCTTGCCCCGCCATTGACCCTTGCATTGATGTCATACCCTCGTGTAGGGTTGAACCTGTAATCCAATTTTCGGTAGGCCAATGTAAAAGAAGCACCGTTGTACGTAAAATCCAGTTGGGCAGGCAGCCGGCCACTGGAACGGATGGCCTCTTCATTGATCAGGGACAATTTACTTGTCTTATTGTTCCACGCAAATTTCAATATGTTGTTGCCCGTAAAGATGTACTGCACGCCAAGCAAAGAAGAAGCGTCGCTGCTCAGTCCATTGTTTTGAAACAAGTCAAAGCTGCCGTCAAAACCAAACTGGGTGCCTAAAATATATGGATAATTGAATCCTATATATGCCTGTAAGTCGTCGCCTTTGAGTTTTTGAAATTTGAATTGAAAGTTTTCCCCTTGGTTAAATTTATTGATAAACTCGCCGGATACATCATAGATCAATTTTATTGAATTGGCACCATTTTGCTGCACGGGCAGTGCACCGATGATAAAATCAAACCGACTCGCTGTCTTGTTTTTTAAATACAGATTGACAATGGCTTTGTCATTGACAAAACTTACCGAAGGAAAGGAGTCGCTTTGGATAAAGGGCAACTCGTTCATTTTTTTGGACAACGACAATACTTTGTTGTGTTCATAGGATTTGCCGGGAAAGATCTCCAGGTAATTGTGCAAATACTTCTTGTTGAGATTGTACCTGCCAATGGTGTGTATGGAATCAAATACGATGTATTTGCCGCGGTTGATGCCCATGGTTGCTTCGATAATATCTTCGCCTAAGGCGATGTCGGTCATCTGAATGCTGGCAAATGGATGGCCGTGATTGTTGAGGTAATCCAATACCTGGGTGGCGCTTTTTTGGTATTGTACAGAATCTAGCAGGGTAGCTTGGTTGTACGACGCACCGGATACATCCAATATGTTTTTGGTCTCCTTGTCATATTTGCGCAGGGCAAAGCGCATCTTTTTGCCTAAAAAAAAATAAAGCGAACACTTTGGGCGAATAAATTTTATGGTATCAATATTGGCAAAAACATAGCCTTTGCTTCTCAACGCAGAAACATATAGTAGGCTCTTGTTGACTATAGCCAATGAGTCATACTGTTCGTTGTTTTTAAAAGGCAGTAATTGTGCTTCACGATCATTGAGTCCATAACATAAAACGGTGTATCTTTGCTGCGCCTTTGTATTAAGGACAAAAGCAAGGCATACCAATGTTAATAAATAAGGGTGATTCATCAATTTTCGTGCGTATTGATTATTTGTATCTATGAGTGGTATCTATATCCATATTCCATTTTGTAAAAAAGCGTGTCATTATTGCAATTTTCATTTTTCAACCAATGTATCCCGTCAGGATCAAATGGTGGCTGCCATATGCAAAGATATAGCATTAAGGCATAATTACCTAGATGGGGATGAAATTGAGAGTGTATATTTTGGAGGTGGTACGCCCTCATTGCTTACCAAAGCCAACCTTACTTCCATCTTCCATACCCTTGCCAATCATTTCAAAATAAGCAGCAATGCAGAAATTACCCTGGAGTGCAATCCCGATGACTTGTCCATCCAATACCTTGAGACCCTCAAAACTTGTGGTATAAACAGATTATCCATCGGCATTCAATCTTTTTTTGAAGACGACCTTGTCTTTATGAACAGGGCACACTCCGCAGCCGAAGCAGAGGCAGCAATTGGCCTGTCCAAAGAAATGGGTTTTGACAATATCACCATAGACCTGATTTACGGCAGCCCTACCACTACTATGGAGCGGTGGCAGAGCAATGTACAAAAAGCATTGGCATATGGTATACCCCACATCTCGGCCTATTGTCTGACCATAGAAGAAAAGACAGTGTTTGACCATTGGGTCAAGACCGACAAGATGAAAGCACCGGAGGACAGTATGGCCAACGATCAATTTGAATACCTCATAGACACATTAACCCAAAACGGATACGACCATTATGAAATATCCAATTTTGGCAAGCCGCATAAATATGCCGTACACAATAGCAATTATTGGCGAGGAAAGAAGTACCTGGGCATAGGTCCATCTGCCCACTCCTACAATGGCCTTGAGCGTTCGTGGTGTATAGCCAATAACGCCTTGTATATTTCTGCTTTGGATACCGGCGCTTCCTATATCGAGAAAGAAGACCTGAGCCAGACAGACAAGTACAATGAATACATCATGATAGGGCTTCGCACGATGTGGGGCATAGACCCGGGCTTCATTAAGGAAAATTTTGGTCCCACTTTTTATAGTCACCTACTCTCTTCTCTAAAAAGTGAATGGCTTCAGGACAAAGTCAT
Organism: Saprospiraceae bacterium; assembly: GCA_043755305.1. GTDB lineage: Bacteria > Bacteroidota > Bacteroidia > Chitinophagales > Saprospiraceae > JADKBO01. Next base: position 794 of record JAYUTD010000261.1, on the reverse strand, counting down.
TGTAGAAATAAATGAAAGCGCCGGAAGTCAAAGCAAAGTCACCCTTAGCCGACAAGGCAAGTTTTTTGCAGATAGGATTGCGGCTGAACTCTTTATGTAAAAGGCTTGCAAGTTATTTTGCTAAATTTGCTTTTCAATAAACAAATATTCCAAATTATCTTTTTACATTCATGTTTTTAAACAAAGCAGTAAAACATGAATACCACAATTCGATTGCAACTATCCCTGATGTTTTTTCTCGAATTTTTTATATGGGGAGGTTGGTTTGTAACCATGGGCACTTACCTGGGCAATACACTCAATGCCGACGGAGCATCCTTAGGGCAAGCCTACGGTACGCAATCCCTGGGAGCCATCATCGCTCCCTTTATCATTGGCCTTATAGCGGATAAGTTTTTTAATGCCGAAAGAATATTGGGCATATTGCATCTTATCGGTGCGTATATGATGTGGCGGTTGAGTAGTGCTACTGAATTTCAAGCATTCTACCCTTATGTTTTAATGTATATGGTAGCCTATATGCCTACCTTGGCTTTGGTCAATAACGTAGCCTTTAACCAGATGAAAGACCCGACCAAAGAATTTTCAACGGTAAGGGTATGGGGCACAGTGGGCTGGATTGCTGCCGGACTTGTCATCAGCTATATTTTTAAGTGGGACAGTGAGAGTGGCATTGCACAGGGCATGCTCAAAAATACTTTTATGATGACGGCCATCGCATCCCTTGTATTGGGTATATTTAGTTTCACCCTGCCACGCACCCCGCCCAAAGGACTTGGTACCCAACTGGGTAT
>JAYUTD010000260.1:0-11848 GCA_043755305.1 Saprospiraceae bacterium | reverse complement strand
TAATTGCTCCATCACCTGTGACCACTTTTACATGCTTAGGGTCAAAAACTGTCTCAATAATTTTTCGAATTACGATAGAAGTATGGTAGGCCTCACTTGCGAGCTTTAGTATAACGCAATTGCCTGCTGCTACTGCTGAAATGAGCGGCATCATAGAAAGGTAGAAAGGATAGTTCCACGGCGCAATGATAAGCACAAGACCTTTGGGACTCTTGTAAACCTTACTGCTTGCCGGCAGCAATAGCAGATTTGTGGGTTCATTGCGAGGTGAAGTCCAGCTTTCAATATTGGATAAAAAATGTTTAATTTCGGCAAGAGTAGTGAAAACTTCGGTTAGCAACATTTCGCCTTTTGGCTTATGGAAGTCAAGGTAAATGGATTGGCAAATTTCTTCGGTACTTGCTTCAATTGCCTGGCCTAATTTTCTAATACACTCTTTTCTAAAGCCAATATCCAAGGTATTTCCAGCATCGAAATTTTGTTTCATGGCAGGAATAATTATGTCTAAACTAGATAATGAAATTTGATAATCATTCGTTACACTTGCATCAACCATTTGGATATTAATTTTTATCTTACGAAGGTAGTAATTAATTGGCAATTCTTAAGTCAAAGTTTTCCCAATTCTCTGGCTTTACCTTAACCACTGCTAAATAAAAATGATGTCTTTTTCAAGCATAGGCGACAGCTGGATGCATTAAAACGCTTTACTATTTTTTATTTGTAATATACAGTCAAAAAAAATACGGTAATATGTAATATAGGATAAGAAAAAATGGAAAAAATAATTCTTAATTATTAATACGTATCTCAAGACCGCTCAAATTAAACTCTTCTAGTTCCTACAAACAAGCCAAACAACCCACTTACAAAAGTAAGCGTCATGCCAATAATAAAATAGAGATGCGGGTAGTCGTATTTGCTATCCCTATAAAGTATGATTAACATAAACAGGGTTAAGCCAATAATGCCAAAACGTCTTTTAGAACGCGAAATGATTGAAGAAAGTAAGGCTGCGCAAAATGCAGAAATGATATTAACGAATATTTTTATCGCGTAAGCTTTGTTGGGCAAATCATGCAGAAAACTAGACATAGATCCATGATCTCTTATATTGAGGTCCATAGGATAAGGATATAGACTATTGTATATCATCATACCTATTACTGAAATTAATAGGCCCACTATAACAGCTACAACAATTGCACTAATGTCTTTAACCATTGGTTGATTTTATATCCGGGGATCAAAGATAGGAAAATTTGAGCTGTTTTGTTAAATTAAAAACCACAAACAATTGTTTTAATTTACATATATAATATTTTTTCCATTCTTATAACGTTGGTAGGTAATTTGTTAAGTGGAAGTACTTTTTTAATTAAGAAAATTAAGCATTGGGTTTTTCGGTTAAAGTTTTGTACATCTTAATTCTATTGACAAAAGATTTTTGTTTATTCGTTCCAATAATTCAAAGCAACCCCATATACAATAAAAAAGTAAAGCCGAAACATAAATGCCTCGGCTTTAACTGAATAATCCAAAAATTCACTTTATTTTAGTCCAATCATTTTTCTTGTTGCTTTGAACTGATTGCAATTAATTTCATAATACATTATACCCGAAGCTTGTAATTCTTGTTGACTTACAATAAAATAATTGATGCCTCGTACAAATTCTTTCGACTGCTTGTATAATATTTTACCTGTTTGATCATATATTTTTAATGAAACATTGCCACTTTCAGGAATTTTAAACCCTATGTTGGTCTGATTGGAGAATGGATTTGGTTCATTTTGGAATACTTCAAATGCCATCTCATCCGATGCCTGATTTCTATTGATCAATTCTATTTCTGAAACTTCATCAGTGCTCAGATATGCTTCATTTGTAAAATTACTTTCCAAATTCATTTTAACGTCACCTCTGGCCTCAATGGTAAATAACACATCATTTTTATAGACCTGCAATCCGTTGTCCTTATTCCAGGAAATCGCCGTTCCTCTTTCTCCCGAAGCATAATGCTGTGATTCTATGCCAATTTTACCTGGCCTTATGGTCGCATCTGATACTTCAAATTTCGACTGAAAGCCATAGATCTTTACATCTTCTTCTGCATATACTTTTATAGTGGATTTATTACCAAGCTTGCTGATTTCATAACCAAGTTGTAATGCTGCATCAGATCTAGGCTCTGCATTGACCTCATTTGCATTAAGCAAAATTGAGTTATTGACATCCCCTATTTTAACACCTAAGAAATCTTGATTATACATATTTCCAGCCAGGTCATTTAATGCTATCCTCTCATAGAATGGGAAAGGATTGCTCGCTACATCAAAAGGCTTTGCTGCATTTATAAACCTCCATGATTTTTGATTGTTTATAAAATTAGTGGACATACCTAGTATAACTTTTCTTAGAACCACTAAGTCTGCTGCTGTGACTTTACCATCATTATTCGCATCTGAAGCAATAATTTTGTACGGAGAGTCGTGTTTGGCAATACCTAAAATATGTCTTTGTATAAGCACTAAATCAAGGGTCGAAAGGCCGTTTAATATATCGTTGTCTTTAACAACTTCTAGGGCATAATCTTTATCTTTCTGTACATTGTTCAATATGAAGTTACCTGAAGAAGTAGTCATTATCTGATCAATAAGTTTTGAGCCTTCATACAATGATACCATGGCACCATTCAATGATTTGTTATTATTTGTTTTGATTCTACCACCAAGTACCACTTTTGAACCAATATTATCCGGGCAAACATTGCCAGTATTGTCCTGAATGATTATGCCTACTGTACAATAATCCTGGTTTCCAGCTTCATCTGTGATCCATACTTCAATTGGAATTTCAACTTCAATTCCATCAGGAATGTCGCTGCACTTAAATACTCGTCCAGTATCGAGTGGATTGGAAGAAAATGAAATTTTCAACTTATTTTGTGGAGTACAATTATCAAAACTGCCATGATCAAAATCTTTGGCCCAGATCGAAATCATACCAGTAGATGGCATCACAACAGTAGTCACGCTTGATAGACAATAAGGTGTAGGTTTTTTACCATCTCTTACTGTAACTATTTGATTGCAATAAGTAATATTTCCACATTTGTCCTCTACCGTCCATATTACTTTATGCTTACCTATTGGCAATACATGGGTAAATGTAGCTGAAGGGCCTTTCAACAATAGTTCTTCCGTACTATACACATTGTCGTTTTTCAAGTCAATTTTGTAGCTAAACCTCAATTCTTCTTTTTTGGTGCAATCGTCAGTTGCGGACACCGACAAAGTAACATCACCCTTACACTCTCCAAATATATCGACTGTTACATCTTTACATTCAGTGAAAATTGGATTGATCTTGTTGGACAATTTAATAATTTGCAAATCTGTGTATATTCCTATACTTGTTCCTTGTACATAAGTACACCAATCTATTACAGTCCAAGTCCTTAATATTTTTTCACATGCACCATCAACGAATGTAAACAATTGGTCTTTATAAGTAACAGACGTGAGGCTGCAATCATCATCGGTTATCTGCGGATAACCGAACCCAATAGGCAAATTCTCCGGGCTTAAGTCTTGATTGCAAGTAGTAGCATCATAATCAGGTCTGAATATGATATCGCTTTTATCAAAAGGATCTTTATCTTCCAATGTAATGATTTGAACACACGATGCAGCCAGATTTTGGGCATCTTTGACTGTCCATGTCCTCCTTATGATACCTTCACCACATTGATCAGGGTTACCACTGTCCACGAAGTTTACGCTTACCACATCACAATTGTCGATGAATAAAGGCAAGCCGGTTACTTTTGTGTCTTTATAATCCGACTGACAATCAAGCGTAATATCTGCCGGACAGGCAGTAATGTATGGAGGCAATTTATCTTCTACTTTAATTTCGACCATACAAGTATTGCTATTGTTAGATCTGTCAGTTACTCTAAATTCTACCATTATTGAAGTATTTACTTCTTCACAGCAAAACAAGATCGAGTCTCTAAAAAGTGAGTTGTTGGTTTCTTGAGGACACTTGTTCACCATCTTGCGTGCTTCCCATTTTACAATTTCGCAATTGTCGTTGCTACCATCATCAAAGGTCAAAGCTGCTACTTTGGAATATTTATAGGATCCTATAGATACTTTTGTAAATTGATCGCACACAGCTACCGGAGGCACAAGATCCAGCACTGTTACTTTGAAGTAACACTCAGAATCATTGCCACACTCATCTATAACTCTCCATTTAATGTAAGTAACACCCAACGGTAAGCCAAATATTTTATCTGCTACTATACCTTGATTGGTAAAGACAGCGCCTTCCGTATTAAAAATCTCCCCAGGCTGCAAAGTATAGTAACTCAGTACATAAGTCAATTTATCCGAACATTCACCTGATTTTATTATTGGTTTTTCCGGAGTAAAATCTTTAGAACAAACTAAAGCATCTGTAGATATAGTAAGGTCAGCTGGACAAGTAAGTTCAGGTCCATCATCATCCAGAACTTTTATAATCTGAGTATGCTCAATTACTTGGCCATTACACCACTCTAACAATCTCCATTTTCTTAGTATTTTGTAAGACTTCGTACAAATATCAATTTTCAAATCTTCGTAAGGAAATATTTGGACGTTGTCGCAAAAATCACCACTAGGTTTTCCTGTTATTTCCGGACTTGGCACGTTGGTGCCATAGAGATTACAGGACAAATGAGGTCTGTCAATGCCATCATAGTTTGGCGGAAATACCAGCGTACTAAGTCCATTTCTATAGACGTATATTTTTTGAACACATGATAAAGATATATTGCCGGCTGCGTCAGTTGCAGACCATGTTCTGTCAATAATTTTTGTATAAAGACTTGAGCAGTTTGATTCAACTACATTGTCAACGTATCCCATAGTTACTGGTCCACATGGATCAATGCCATTTACACTATAATACCCTGGTCCTAATTCAGTAAATGTTACTGGTCTTTTGGTCGGAAAACTTATTTTACCACCGGTCTGGCTGAATATTACAGATAACTCATTAATAACTCCACCATCTGCTGAAGCTGAATCTATTACTGTAATAACCCAATTTCCGGAAATGGCTTGCCCATCATATGCACTAAGTGCCTCCAAAGGCTTGTATTGTCCAGATATTGCGGGGCTTACAGCGTTGCAGGAAGCAGAAGATAGAATTGGTACTACATCATCATTGAGTTTTACTCGAATGTCATCTGCTGTGCAGAGTCCACCGACATTGCTTATAAGTTTTTTGGTTAACCCTAGAGGCGATGTAATGGATACTTGCAAATCGCTAATATCTGTATGCGTTATATCAAGCATGACGTCCACGTCAGTGATAACAGCGCCATCTGCTCCAAATGCTTCAACTACGAAGTTTCTAGCATATTTATTGTTAGTAGGTATTTTGGCTCCTTTAGCCTCTGAGGCTTGATAAGTAAGCATTGTTGGAAGATTGCTGCCCGGCTTTAGATTGCCCACACAAGTGGTATAAATAGGCATACAATTTAATACCGCCGGACTTTTGTCTTCTACTTTTATAAAACCCCAGCATGAATTCGTATTAGGCGCTACTACAGATACTTTCAACGTCTGTCCGACATGTGCCGAAGTAAGTTGATTGCCTATTGGTTTGTTTTGCTTGTTATAGATGATTACCTCATAATCGTCTTCACAGCCATATGGGCCGCCTTCTAAGATTTGATCTGGTGTAACTGTAGCTACGCAAGCAGTATCCAAAGATATGTTGACCAAGTCATTACAGGTTATACTAGTAACTACATTTGGTGTTCCATTTACAGTAAAGATAAATTGACACGAAGATGAATTTCCTGAAGCATCTGTCGCTACATAACTCAAATTATATGTTCCTGGCTCAAATTCAGTCAATGGAGATGGAGTAGATAGATTCCCTGAAGTAATATATAAATCAGTGAGTACTCCCACAACACCCATAACTAGTCCCCTGCCTCCTCCTAAAATCGTAGCCAGATCTGTAAGGCTATTTGTACCACAAGCAGATGATCTGTAATAAGTAGGATATGATTGACTTACGCTAATCCCAGCAATATTTCCAAAAACCGATGAAGTAGGTATAACTACCTCTACTGCAAAAGTTTCATCAGGCAATATAGACTGAGAAGTTACAGGAATGGTAATTATTTCATTGGTAGAATTAGGAATAAACAAAGAACCGCCACCTATTTGAGTCCACGCCGCAGTATTCAATGTATTGTTTGTCTTGTAAATTTTTACATTTACAAACGGCGAGTTTACTGCATCTGCAACCCCCAACAGTATTTTGGTGAGTGTTAATGGAGTATACCGCACTGAATTTGCAGGCGTGAAAATCTGAAAATAAGAGGCATCCCCGCTCAAACAGCCATGTCCTACTGAAAAGGTATCAACTGTATTGAAACTAAAACTATCTACTTTGCCGACGCAATTGTCAATAGCAGATAATAGTGGATTGATCCTTGCAGTACATTCACCAGGCAACAATGTTACGGTTTTGTCACTACAATTTTGAAATGTAGGGTCATTCGTATCATCGTCACAAGCTGGTGGCTGAGTCTGTGCATGCAAGTTTACACCTAAAACAAAAACAAACACAAACAATATGATGTTTGTAACATTCTTGTATGATAAACTGGTTGTAGATAAGTTCTTCATGTTAATATTTTTAATCAATTTTTGGATTCATGAATTATTTAAAGTCGCCATTTGGCGGAAAAAAAATTTTATTTTTATCAATTCTTTGCAGCGCAGGTGACGGTACAAGAGCATTATGGCCTGCTTTCTGCACAATCATCATATTTTTGCAAATATGTTTTATCTTATTAATCAATATTTTACTATTTAATATCATGTTCTTTACTTAGTGATACTTATAATAGGCAAACATTATACCAAAAATTAATATGTAATCACTTATAGGTCTATGGTAGATTACTTTATTTATCTTCGCTTTTGGTAAATAGGTAGAAATTTGCCTTTTTTAATAGAGTATTAATTAGCAAACACACAATGCGATGGATTTTGAAACAGTCATAGGGCTAGAAGTACATATACAACTAAATACTAGGTCAAAAGCATTTGCCTCCGATAATAATCAATTCAATCTTACCCCTAATGAGCATATAAGTGCTATTACACTTGGCTTGCCTGGCACATTGCCTAAAGCCAACATAGCACATGTAGAAAAAGGAATTGCTTTGGCATTGGCAATAGGGAGCAAAATCAATGAAGTAAATTATTTTGACAGAAAAAATTATTTTTATCCCGACTTGCCCAAAGGGTATCAAATTACGCAAGATAAGAAGCCCATCGCCGTAGGCGGGCATTTTGAATTCGAAAGTGAGGGCATGACGAAGTCTATAAGGATACACCATATGCATTTGGAGGAAGATGCAGGCAAATCCAATCACGAGTTATCTAAAGATTATAGTCTAATAGAATACAATAGGGCCGGGACACCCTTGATTGAGTTGGTTACTGAGCCTGACTTCAGATCAGGTCAGGAAGTCCATGATTTTTTGGCGGCTATCCAGCAATTGGTTCAATACTTGGACATATCTGATGGAAATATGGAAGAAGGGTCAATAAGGTGTGATTGCAATGTTTCTGTAAGACCTATAGGGCAACTAGCATACGGTGAACGGTGCGAAGTGAAAAATATTAATAGCAAACGATTTGCCAAAGACGCTATAACATATGAAGCAAAAAGACAAGTAGAAGAAATCCAAAATGGGAAAACAATATCGAAGACCACCATGCTTTTTGATCCAGGAAATGGAACTACAAAACCAATGAGAAAAAAAGAGACCGAAAATGATTATCGGTACTTTCCTGAACCAGATCTATGTCCTATAAGATTAACTCCACATCAAATAGCCAAAATAAAAAATACCATTGATTGGTTGCCCTGGACCATTAAAAACCATCTGACGCAATTAGGTGTGCAAGCAGACGATGTCACCAAGATTGCCGAAACTAAATCAATTGCGCTTTATTTCCTCAACTTACTCCAGAAGCAAAATTTCGATACAAAAGAACTGGCAAGTTTTTTTACAAATAAACTCATACCCTACTCCTCTTCAAATTTAACACCCATTGATGAAGTCTTGAATGCACAAAGTATTCATGATTTTATCCAACTCTACCTGGATGGGAAAATAAGCAAATCAAATGCCTGGACCATACTTTGGCCAGAAATAGCATTGCATGCCAACATAGATGTCCTGCAAGTTGCCAAATCCCTGAATCTATTAATGGAAGAAGACCAGAATTTTCTTGATCCAATTGTTGCAGAAGTATTGGCACTTAATCTTGATAAGGTAAAAGAGTATAGAAGCGGCAAAAAAGGACTCCTGGGTTTTTTTATGGGTCAGGTTAAGCTTAAGGCCGGGAATAATGTAAATCCGTCGGTTTTAAAAGAAAAAGTAGAAACATCGCTTAACCAATGAATGGTAAATTGAAATTCTCTATTTGTAATTGTTCAAATAAAAAATTATTACCATTGATTTGGTGGGAAAACTTTTATAAAACAATTCCACAACCAAATTTTTCCCATTATTAATGCTACATCCACAAGTTTATTTTAAGCCTACTTTTCTTTTGAAATCCTCATCTCCACTACATAGTCACTCTGCTTTTCTTCCACATTGGTCATAGGATATGGGCTAATGGATTTTATGGAGTAATCATAGCCAAATTTGTTTTTTACAACAAAGATCGAGTCATCATTGGGTACAACAATATCAAATGAGGTTCCGATACCATTGTCATAAAATTTCATATTCAATTGTGTTTGTCCCGGCCAGATGCACAAGACACCTAAGGGGCACCTTGAATCTTGAATGGAATCAATGCTTATGCTTTGATTATCATCAAGGCAATAAATGGTACCAACTTTAAAATTGGAAATGGTCAATGCTTCATCACATTCCTTCTTACAACAACCTATTGCAGTCAATATTAAGCCAATCAATAAAATGGAAGGTACTTTCATAATTTATAATTTTGATTTTATTGTTAAACGGTATTCAAAAGCAAAGTGTTTGGATTTGGTAACTTAAAATGCTTTTGTTGGCATTACAGTAGTTTTGCCATCGCGCCTTCTTTTAGTGCAAAAGGGGATACTATAAGTTTTTCTGGCCTGACAATGTCCAAAACTATATCCACCAGAAGCATACCCACCACTACAAGTTTCGCCCGTTCTGGAGGCAAGCCTTTCATGTTTTGCCTCTCTATGCTACTTGCTGCAACAATTTTGGCAATAATTGTTCTTGCAGCTTTTAGGTCAATTTCATTTACTTTATCCATATGGGTGGGCAGGTCACTCATGCTTTCGAAAACTTCAAAAGAGCCGGATGAGCCTATAAGAGAAGTAATGGGCATTGCATTGACTTGCACTATAAATTCCATCACTGTATCTTTTACGTGATTTTTCAAGGCAAGTATGTCCATCCCACTTATAGGTTCAGTAAAATGAAAAAGATCGTGTAATACATTCACTCCAAGCCTGTAGCTTTCAGACCATACTATTTTGCCATTTTCAGCTATAATAAACTCTGTGCTGCCGCCACCAATGTCCATAATAACTGTTCTTTCGATAATTGGTGACAATAATCTTACTCCTTCAAAAATTAGCTCTGCTTCTTGCTGTCCATCAATTATCATGATCTTTTGTCCAAAAATAGCTTCAGCTTCATTAACAAAAAGGGCACTATTTACTGCTGTACGGATTGCCGCTGTGCCAATAATTACGGCTTTTTCAACATCAAAAGTCTTCATTTTTTGTTTAAATACCTGGCAAGCTTCCAGTCCTCTTCTAATGGCTGATTCTTTTAGTTGCTCAATGCCTCCATCGCCTAAAGAGACAAAAATTCTTTGCCTGAAGACTTCGTTAACAAGGCTTTGGTCATATTTTTGAACAATCAATAAATGAAAAGTATTGGATCCAAGATCTATGATAGCAACCCTCACTTTTTAGTGCTTCTGGATTGGTTTACTTTAGCACCTTCTGCAGCTATTTGGGTATAAAAATTGTAGCCCTCTTTTGTAAAAATGGCAGAGTAAATTGGTTTTTCTCCATCTAAAAAAATATAGAAAGCGCAGCCATTGGAAAAATAAATATCAGCTGCTAAAAAAGTTTCTCCTCTGATGTTATAAAATTTTCTACCTATGGGCTTGCAGTTGACCGGAACATTACCTATGGGAGAATTTGAAATAAATAGGATATTCGAGTTAATATCGGCTTTTGTGTCCTGGCTAATACTAAAAGGCAAATCATACATGATGTAGTCTATGTAATCGACTTCCGCCAACATTTTTTGCATAATCTCCTTGGTAATAGGCGGTAAATTGGATCTCTTGGCATCTGCGGCCAATGATGGATTGACGGAGTCAGCGTTCGACACCTTTTGAGGTGATTTTGATGCATCTTTACATGAAAAAAAGAAGAGAATAAAAAATAATTTAATGAAAAGTTTCATTGTTTTGATTTTAAAAGTGGTATTCTAGTCTTACTGTAGTAAAATAACTCAAAAAACCTCCTGCTTCAAGTTGCGGATCTTTTATGAGCTTGTATAGCGATCGGGTATATCGCAAGCTCAACCCAACATGTCTATTGAACATATATCCTGCGCCAAAAATAAAACTGACATCATTTTTTCTGAAGTTGGCAGTGAACTGTGAAAACTTTTGATTGGCATCGGCTCCGAATAGATACCCATAAGAGAGCCCGGCGTCAGCCCGCACTTTGTCGTATTTGTCTTTTTCTATGTACCAGTCCCTTATCGAAATCAACAATGGTATCTCAATATAATTAAGTCTAATGTCTACTTTTCTTCGGTCATCCTTACTGCCCCTGCCACTATACAATAATTCTGTCGACAAATCAATAGAAGCGGAAATTGGATAATCTATTTTCAATCCACCTGAAATAGAGTATTTATTGAAGCCGGCGGCATCGTCACCATCTATTTGAGAAAGATTGGCACCACATACAACGGAACCAAAAAAATTTTGTGCATTTAAAAAAAAACAAGTCAGCAGCAAAAAAAAAGAAATAAAATATTTCAATTTTGTTAACATTTGTGTGAATATCATGCAAAGATGCATTATTTTTTGAATTAAATTGAATAAAAACTTACCTTTGTCGCCTTGATTAATTCATTAAAAATATGCACAAAATAAAATATTGTATCGTTTGCTTAAGTTTTTTGTATGCTTGTAAAAACGATCAAAAAACAAGTGAAGGATTTGCTTCAACAAACAATGAATCAGCTACTTCCGTAAATACAGAAAACAATAATTCGTCCAGCGACGCCACTTTTACGACACCAGCCGGTAATTCAGGCGCAAATACTACAAGCAATGCTGTTGCACCATCGACTAGTGTGCTGGCAACGCCCAATACTTCTGGTTCTTCAGCTTCTGGTCCAACAACAAGCAATGCTGCTCCTGACAAAATGGTTTTTGGTAAATCCAAAGCCAGTGAAACCTACACAACCATAATGGAGGATGATAAAAAAATTGGGAAAGGACCTTCCAATCTGCCAATTCCGGATCCCTGTACCCTTATAAGCACAGGAACCCTCAACGCCAATTTTGGCCTGACAAGTGCCCCAGAAATTAAAAATGGCTCAAAAACCCCTAAAAAAGGAGAGAAATCCTGTTTTTTTAAATTTGGCAATGCAAAGAAGCCAAATGCAGGTATTATGCTTCAAATAATGACTAATCCATATCCTGAAGAGATTGACGATTATCCAAGTCTCATTATAGAGGGTAAAATTAAAGATGGAGAGCAATCCCCT
>JAYUTD010000259.1:0-4671 GCA_043755305.1 Saprospiraceae bacterium | reverse complement strand
CAGAAAATCAACTCACCATACACTCTCATTGGAGCAGATGTAAATGCGGATGCTAAGATTTCTGCTGCTGACTTAGTAGAATTGAGAAAATTGATTTTAGGTGTGTATAGCACATTTCCTAACAATAAATCCTGGAGATTTGTAGATGCTTCACAAGCATTTGCTGATCCGACGAAGCCTTGGCCTTTCAATGAAGTTATCAAAGTAAATTACACAGGTACTTCTATTCCAAATGCCAACTTTAAGAGTGTAAAAATTGGAGACATTAATGAGTCAGCTTCAGTCAATGTGACAGACAACATTGCTGAACCAAGAACTGCAAATGCACTGCAATTAGAAATTGGACAACAAGCATTCGAGAAAGGAAACAAGATCATAGTGCCAGTGTATGCAGGGTCTAAAGCTGACTTAACTGGTCTGCAGTTTACTATGAAATACAACAATACATTATTGAAAATGATCGGTGTGGTGCCAGGTACTATAAACATTACAGACGAAGATGTTAATATCACAGGCACTACTTTGGCAGCAGCTTTTGCCGGCCAGGAAGTCACAGCAATCAATAAAAATGACGAACTATTTGCTCTCGTATTTGAAGCGATTAACACAGGCACAATAAACCAATCCATAAGCCTTTCTTCAGATGTAGTAAATAGTGAAGCATACAATGATGAACTTCAGATAATGAATCTGACCCTTACTTACAGAAATGCGGAAGTAGCAAATGGGGTAACTTTGATGCAAAACGTACCAAATCCATTCCAGACTACAACTACAATTCAGTTTGTATTGCCAGAAGCGCAGAATGCAGTATTGAAAGTGTATGATATCACAGGAAAGACAGTGTTCTCTAAGCAAGGTGACTACGTAAAAGGTCAAAATTATATAGTATTGAATAGTGATCAGCTTGGTGCAGGTGGTGTACTTTACTACCAACTAGAAACCAAGGGTTATACTTCCACGAAGAAGATGATCATGATGAATAAGTAATTAATTCAATTATTTTTAATTTTTCAAAAAAACAGTAAACAAAGGCCTCTATCTTCTGATAGGGGCCTTTTTACGTATACACCTTAACTACAAAAGGCTTTCAAAGACAATAACACTTATAATGCAACAATAAAAATATTATTTGGAGTTATTGACTAAAACTTTATAGATTACATTAAATCGGCCAATTTTCATCCTAATATTTCAATATTTGATTCAAATGCTTCTGAATTTGACCCGATACATAGCTGAGTCACTCCGATATATAGCTTATATAATCTGACCAATACCACAGCGGATACGTTATGCATTTATATAGGTTTTTTCATAGGCTTCAAGGCTGTGCCTAAGGCTATAGGCAATAAGACATTTGAAACATGGCTGTAAAATTTGCACCCCCCAAAATATTGAACGAATACAAGGTATTGAACGCCTGGAAATCATAGAAGTTATTAAACTCCAGGCCCCCTACCCTAGTTCATTATCTATATTTTGTTTATATTTGCAATGTACTAATTGAATATAATTTAGAGATTTAATGTAAAAATAACTATAAGCCCTGGCAATGCTTATATAACTTTCAAAATATAATAACTAATAACAAGATGAGAATACTGAAATTTGTATGCTTGACATTCATTTATAACGCTGCCTTTGGCCAATCTAACTTTGACAAGGTGAGTAATTTAAAGTTTTACCTTTCCCAATTAAAAGACAATATCTACTTTGCAAGACAATACGCAGACTCATCAAAAATGATTGCTTACCTTGACTCAATTGAAGCACAAATCCTAAAAGCAGATGACTATACAGCCAGTATCGTAATAGTAGAGGATACTGTACTTGAACCTTCCGATGCTTACTCAGGGGTACAAGAAGAAAATAAGGAATTGGAACCTGAAGGAGATTTCTCAAACAAAACCAAAAAAGGAGATTTTGATATGCCTGAGGGCAATCCTTTTATAGACAGCGTCAATCCCTTTAAAAAAACCAAGACGAGTCTCATCATAGAAACCGGTATCAATAATTTCAATATTGTGGGCAGCAATGCCAGAGATGCAAAAGTAAACCCCGGTGGAAGTTGGTATTGGAATTTTACTCTTATGAAGAGTCTGTTTATTGCCCAAGGTCTGGATTTAAATTTTGGATTTGCTTTCCAAAGAAATAGATTCCGCTTTTCCAATGAAGTAGTGCTTACCAATGTTAATGAGACTTTGTCTGTTTTCGAAAGTGTGCCAGGTGCAAAAAACGATCCCAAGCTAATCATTGATTACCTTAATGTGCCGGTAATGGCTAAAATCAGGTTTTCAAAAAAAGTTAATTTAACATTAGGAGGTCTTGTGGGCTACAGAGTCGGAACAAGACAGGAATTGGACCTTAAACTAGGGACTGTCGAAGTCGAAGAAGTGAGAAAGAATTCGTTTGGGCTCAACAATTGGAATTATGCCATTAAAGGTGGTATTGGACTGAATAAACTATACCTTATGGGTCAATACCAATTGTCTAACCTATTTGAATCCAAAGCAAATTATAATTATCATACCTTTATGATTGGTACGATGATAAAAATATAATATATTTGAAAACCATAAATTTTATATAACAAAATCATTAGAATATAAACATGAATAATTTTTTCGATTCAAAGTATAAACTGCCGATGATAATCATACTGCTTTCCATTGTGAGCAGACTAATTCCTCATGCCCACAACTTTGCCCCTTTTGGTGCAATCTCTTTATTTGGGGCAGCCTATTTTAAAGACAAATCAATGGCGTTTATTGTACCTGTATTTTCTGCATGGTTGAGCGGCATGATTTTAAACAATACATTATATAGTACCTTACATCCTTCATTTGTATTGTTTGATGATAACATACTTTGGCAATCTCTTTCTTATGTCACTATTGTATCCATTGGTTTTGTCCTATTGAGGTCAAATGTTTCTATTGCTAAAATCCTTGTTGGCGGAGTAGTATCAAGTTTGGTTTTTTTCATCATCACTAATTTTGGATTTTGGACTACAGGTATTTTCTATCCGAAAAATGTTACAGGATTATTGGCTTGTTATGCGGCAGCCATTCCTTTTTATCAATCTACTCTTGTGGGCGACCTTATGTTTTCTTTATTGTTTTTTGGCTCATACTACCTTATTTCTAATAGGAGTTTGCAACTTCATCACGTTGAGTAAACATTTAAGCATTACTTAATTGATTGTATATTAAACAACTTAAAACTTTAACAATCTTGAGAAACACATTTACTTTAATTCTTATCGTAATTGCATTAGCTACTTCATTTGGCCAGGTTTGTTTTCCAAATGGCATTACATTTTCCAGACAAAGCCAGGTTGATTCGTTTAGATTTTCCAATGCTGCTTGTACAATAATCGGAGGAAACCTTATAATAGAAGGCAATGATATCAACAATCTTGACAGTTTAGACATTATTTCCAAGGTATATGGTGACCTTATAATAAGATCAACTAACAATTTGAAAATTGCCAATGGACTCCATAAGATTACCTCGGTTCGAGGGTCATTGATTGTACTTGAAAATAGTGGTCTGCAAAATTTGGTCGCGCTCTCAAATTTAGATACATTAGGCGGCGTACTCGCTATAGTTGACAACAGCAAATTGATTTCATTTCCAGATTTAAACAAGCTTAAATATTTCAATTCTATCATAGAGATCTCCAAAAATCCATTGCTTAAGTCTATTGGTTTAATCCCGGTAACGACAGTACAAAGTATTTCAATCAAGTCATGTGATTCATTGAAGACCTTGGGTGGGCTGGATTCTCTACTGCATATTGAGGGTGATTTTACTATTGAGGGCAATAAATCATTAAAAACGATAAAACCCTTTAAGAAATTAATGGACATCAAGGGCAGTTTGATCTTTACCCAAAATCCTGATCTTCTTGTAGTAGGTACATATGCCTCTCTCAAATCAATTGGCGGTTTGATAGTCAACGAAAATGCTTCTCTCTTCAATTTTGTTGGCCTTGACAGCCTGGAAGAAATTAAAGGTGCCTTTGATATTGGCAATAACCCATTAATGATTGACTTTATCGGGCTTGATAATGTATCCGTTGTGGAAAGTTATTTTTCGGTATATGGCAATAATTCTTTGACAAATCTGGATGGATTAAGCAACCTGGAAGAAATCGGCCAGAATCTCAATATATTTTTCAATGCCAATCTTACGGATGTCGCCGGGCTTTACAATCTTAAAAACCTAAGAGGATTAATCTCCATTTCCGGCAATAACAGCCTTGTGAGTTTGGTAGGATTGGATAGTTTAAATACAGACAACATTAATTCAATTGAAATATTTTTTAATAAAAAACTGGAGGTTTGCAATGTAAATAGCATTTGTAATTATATAACTCAATGCAAACCTGCAAATATATTCAACAACTTAAATGATTGTGCTTTTTTGAGTGATGTTCAAAAAGCTTGTAATCTGCCTGTCACAAGCAGTTTGAGCAAATATGAAGGATGTGATAGTGTAAAGGTAAATGGTATAGCTTATTTCGAATCAGGTTATTACAACCAGACCATTGAGTTGCCGGGTATTGGCTGCGATAGTTTCTTGTTATTATCCATAATCATCAACAAAAGCGAATCAAAGAATCTTTTTTTAACTTCTTGTGATAGTTTAACCTTTGAAAATAAG
>JAYUTD010000258.1:0-4682 GCA_043755305.1 Saprospiraceae bacterium | reverse complement strand
GTTTTGGCTTTTCCCAAATGGTGAAACCCAATGCCACAAGCGTGGATGATATATTAGCAAACATGAGGGTCGAGATTAAAATCCTTAATTGTGAAGAGATAAAAAAATATATACTTGCTGAAGATGTGAATAACATAAATAGGGTGAGACTATCTACATTATATAAGTAAAACCTCCGGGTAATCTCTATTTTGCTTTGCAGTCACCTATAAATTGTACCACAGCTTCTGCAAATGATGGAGAGCTATGGCTTTGATTGTGATTGCCTTTAATAATAAATAAAGTTGATCGGGGAATTAATTTAGCCAACTCATGTGGATCTCCATTGTCCAAATCTTCATCACCGGCGATAATTAATACTTTGCATTTTAATTTTGACAATGCTTTAATCGAAGTGCAAGGTTGGGCATATTGCTGCAAACTTAGACAAAGCGTATCTGCACCAATTTTTCTTGCCCATGCAATGGCATCTTTTGTTTCAGGGTATAGATGTGATTTTCCTGCAAATGCTTCAGCAAAAATTTTTCTTTTTGGCCATTCAGGATTGGTAAAATCTGGGCCCATACCACCTAATGTAGCAGATAAAATATTTTCTTTATACTTTGTTATAAGCCTTGCAGTGAGAATAGCACCTCTTGAGTATCCGACTATATGGTACCGCTTAATATGAAGATGCTGCATTAATGCAATCACATCTTTTATCTCTGCACCATTAGTGTACGCGGCTAGATTATGAGGTTTGTCAGAATTGCCGTTTCCTCTTAAGTCAGGTATAATTACCCGGTAGCCATTTGCTATCAGCAACTCAGGAAGCTTACCATTAAGCCAATTTTTACTGGAATTTATAAAACCATGCAACAGTACGACAGCATCACCTTTGCCTAAGTCTTCGTAATACAATTTTGTATGGTCAAATGAGTTAAAATAAAATTGACCTGTGGTCTTAGCAGGTAATATGAGTAAAAACAAAAAAGCAATAGTTGCTTTCATTGCTAAATTACTACCATTGCTGATGCACGCTTGATTTGATATATTTTTCATAGTTATCTTTGATAAAAGTAATATCATCATTGGTCAAAGCAGGTATATTAACGGAGTTCATATTATTTATTACCTGCCCAATATTAGAAGCACCTGGAATAACACAACTCACTGCTTCATGCTGGAGAATCCATCTAATGGCTACCTGAGAAAGTTCTTTTCCAAAAAAATGTGTTTTAAGTTCAGCTGCGGCTATGACACCATTTGTGTAATCTACTCCACTAAATGTCTCGCCTTTGTCAAATTGAGCTCCGTCTCTATTGTCATTGCGGTGGTCGCCAACTTCGAAAATACTCTTTTCATCAAATTTACCGGTTAATAATCCACTAGCCAATGGTACTCTGATAATTAAACCAACATTTTGATTTTTTGCCATATCAAATAATAACTCATGGGGCCTTTGTCTCCACATATTGTATATGATTTGAATAGTACTCACTATAGGATATTGTAGTGATTTGATGGCTTGCTCCACTTTCTCCACACTTACACCCATGTGCTTTATTTTTCCTTCGGTTATTAATTTTTCAAAAAGCTCAAAAATCTCTGGTCTATAATAAGTTTCATTTGGCATGCAATGCAATTGTACCAGATCTATGCATTCAAGACCCATATTTAAAAGGCTGTCCTCTATATGCTTCCTAAGAGTATTGGGAGTGTAATTTGCATCGATGTGTGGAGAAATTTTTCTTCCGCATTTGGTAGCAATATATATTTTGTGTTTGAATTTACTTAATACTTTACCCACTGCTTTCTCGCTTTCTCCATTTCCATATACATCAGCGGTGTCAATAAAATTTGCACCTGCATCAATGGCGGTGTGTAATATAGCTTCTGCATTTTTGTGAGAAAAAGGCTGACCCCATTTACCTCCAACTTGCCAAGTGCCGAGTCCAATTTCATTGATGCAATAGTTGGTTTTTCCTAAAATCCTATTATTCATATTTTGCTTATTTAATACCTAAAGATACTCGTAGTGATTAATAAAATTCTGAGATTTCTATTCGTTTAATCGACAATCATTTGATCTTAAAAAATAAAATTGAAATAAATTATTCTCTTATTAAAGAAGTTATAACATAATCGCTCATATAATATATGTGATTATTATAAAGGATTATTTTTTCAAATAGCTATTTTTTTGAAATCATTTCTTCTTTGATGGCCTTTATCCTTGGATCATTGAGGTAATCATCAAAATTGGTTTCTCTATCGATCATTCCATATGGAGTAAGTTCAATAATCCTGTCAGCAACTGATTCTGCTAAAGCATGATCTCGGGTAGTAAAAAAAGCAGTACCTCTGTAATCTTTCAAACCGTTGTTCAATGCAGTAATAGATTCGAGGTCCAAATGGTTGGTCGGCTCATCCAATAAAATTACATTGGCATTGGCTGTCATCATTCTACTTAACATGCACCTCATTTTTTCACCTCCACTCAAAACAGTGCAGTTCTTTTGGGTTTCTTCACCACTAAACAACATTCTGCCTAAAAACCCCCTAAGATCCGTTTCATCCATATTGGTTGTATATTGCCTCAACCAATCCACTAGATTCATGTCTTTATTGACAAAAAATGAACTGTTGTCATTTGGCAGACTGGCATAGGTAATGGTAACACCCCATTTGATATTACCTTCAAAGTCAGTATCCTCGCCTGTCAGTATTTTGTAAAATGCTGAAGTTGCCAAAGAGCTTTCTGAGTAGATCAATACTTTTTGTCCCTTTTTTATGTCAAATTTTATATCCTTCATCAGCACCTCACCATTGGAGATTTTTGACTTTATATCTACATCTACGATTTGATCTCCTGCATCACGACCTTGATTGTTAAATATTATACCGGGGTATTTTCTATTTGATGGTTGAATATCATTAAGATTGATTTTGTCCAATGCCTTTTTTCGACTTGTCGCTTGTTTCGATTTTGATGCATTGGCAGAGAATCGTGCGATAAAGGCTTTTAATTCGGCAATTTTTTCTTCCGCTTTTTTGTTTTGATCGGCTCTTTGTTTCAATGCCAATTGACTGCTTTCATACCAAAAAGAATAATTACCTGAATAAACAGAAATTTTGCTAAAATCAATGTCTGCAATGTGAGTGCAGACTGCGTCTAAAAAGTGTCTGTCGTGAGATACTACCAATACTATTTTGTCATATTCAGCAAGAAATTCTTCCAGCCATGATATAGTTTGAAAATCCAGGTCGTTGGTGGGTTCATCCAACAATAGAATATCCGGATGCCCAAAAAGTGCCTGTGCAAGTAAAACTCTGACTTTTTGATTGGATTCCAGTTCATTGACTAATTTGTAATGGTGGTCTTCACTTATACCTAGATTTGAAAGCAAGGTTGCAGCATCACTTTCTGCATTCCATCCATCCATTTCGGCAAATTGTGCTTCAAGTTCACCTGCTTTTAAACCGTCTGCATCTGTAAATTCAGCTTTCATGTAGATGGCATCCTTTTCTTTCATAATGTCATAGAGCTTTTTATTGCCCATGATGACGGTCTCTAGTACTGAAAATTCATCAAACTCATAGTGGTTTTGTTTCAATACACTCATTCGTTGGTCCTTAGAGATATCAACCGAGCCAGTCATAGCTTCAATCTCACCGGCCAGAATTTTCATAAATGTAGATTTTCCAGCACCATTGGCACCTATGATGCCATAACAATTGCCTTCGGTGAATTTGATATTTACATCTTCAAAAAGCGTTCTTTTACCATAACGAAGGGAGAGGTTGGATACTGAAATCATAAGCTATACTTTAGTGTATTTTTTTTTGGAACACAAAGATACAATCAATTGGACTTTAATATATTGAGGTAAAGGCATTAATTTGTTAATAAACCTCTAATCTTCCATGTAATAAATACTTTGGGCTATCTTATTTTTGGAAGTTGAGTTTTAAAGGTCTCCTGTTTTCAAAACAATGATTTTATCACCCAAACCATTGCAATTATTTAGGTGGAATAACCACCATTGATCGCATAATTTTATTTGGGCGATGCCAATGCTGAAAGTTGACCATTGTTTTGGCAATGGCGCATCAGCATGGGCCCGGGCTATCCGCTTTACTTGGTGTTCGCTCCTATCCCTATCGCATATGAGCATTTACTTATGAAACAGTATTCCCGTAAATTCAGACAATTGAGTTTTAGATCATAAAAAGAAATTAATTTAGTAAGGTACATACATGGAGTTAATTATCTTAGCAAAAATTTTATAATGAAAATCCTTATTGTAGCTGCCACGGTATTTGAAATAGCCCCTTTGCTGGAATACCTTGAAACAAACTGTAAAAAAACATCATTTATCGAATACCAAAATGACCATCATTCAATCTTTACACTTGTGACAGGGGTAGGCAGTGTTTATACCGCATTGGCATTGAGCAGGTATTCAGGTATAAAAGAAATAGATGTAGCAATAAATGTGGGTGTGGCAGGTAGTTTTGATACAAAAATTGAATTGGGAAGTGTGATAGAAGTAATAGAAGATAGATTCGGTGACTTAGGCGTAGAAGAGGCCGATGGAAGTTTTACGGACATACATCAATTAGATCTCATAGGCAAAGATTATTTTCCGTTTGACAACGGAAGCATTAAAAACGAACGATTGAAAATTGAATTTAATCTT
>JAYUTD010000257.1:0-4703 GCA_043755305.1 Saprospiraceae bacterium | reverse complement strand
GCAAAATTAATTTGCCTGAATCTTAATCTGGTATTAGGATTGCGACATTTTTGTGTGTATTTTTGTCGGACAATAGTGTAAATTTATATTTCATTGCTAATTTATTTATTTTTTAAAATAAATACGCTATACTCTATTCTAAATTAAAGTTTTTTAGGGTTTCTGTGAATGAATTGTGAAAGGATCACTGAATAAAAACAATAACCAATTTAATAACGTACTTTACCTATATACCAAATAAATTGCCATAATGATATACCCAATTCATCCTTTTTTTAAGCATTTATGTCTGGTGGTGCTTTCCGTGATGGTAATAGCATGCAAGACCTACAAGCCGAGAAATGCTTATTCAGCAGGAGAAAACAGTATTGCACCTGACTATGCAAAACTGGATAATTGGGCCGCACACCCCCAGAAAGATGACTCTGCCGACCAGACTCCGGACCATATTGCCAAACACACGGAAGCTTACCAGGTAGATGTATTCTTTATTTATCCTACTTTATACATAGGAGATAAAGGCGAAGATAGGTGGAATGCTGAGGTGGATTCAAAAAAATTGAATGACAAAATTGATCAATCTACCATGCTTTTTCAGGCAAGTGCTTTTAACCAGGCTGGCAACATTTATTCTCCAAGGTATAGACAAGCCCATTTGATTGCATATACCACCAAGGATACGGCATCTTCAAAAAAAGCTTTTGCGCTGGCATATGCTGATGTAAAATCTGCATTCCAGTATTACCTTGACCATTTTAACCACAATAAGCCTTTTATCATTGCCTCGCACAGCCAGGGGACCAATCACGCAGAACATCTCATTCACGATCTAATCGATGGCAGTAATCTTAAAAATAGAATGGTTGCTGCCTATCTTATCGGCATGCCTTTACCAAAAAATGCATTTAAGGAAATTCCTCCTTGCGAAGACGAATACCAAACAGGGTGTTTTGTATCGTGGCGTACATTCAAGAAAGGATTTGATCTTCCCGGCGATCAAAGTAATATCGCTGTTACCAATCCATTGACCTGGACAACAGATAAAACATTTGCCCCAAAGGAAATGAATCCCGGGGCATTGCTTCGAAAATTTGACAAAATCTATCCAAAGTTGGTGGATGCCCAGGTATCTGATGGCATATTGTGGGCTAGCAAACCAAAATTTCCATGGAGCTTTTTTTTCACAAGAAAAAACTACCACATCGCCGACATCAATTTTTATTATTTTAGCATCCGGGAAAATGCCATCAAAAGAATAAGTGCTTTTTGGAAAGGTTGAAAAATCTGGGCTGCTGTCTTTGGATCATTTTAACCTATGCTGAACCATGTTTTACTCCACGTACTCGTGTTTTACCACCAGGGCATATATGCCACTTTCAATCTCAATGTAGCCCTGATCGTAGCAAAAGTAATATACCTTACCTGCCCGGGTTTTGTATTCATTGGTATGGTAGGCAAATTTAAACCCTTCATCCAAGAGATTGGCTTTGGTCACCTTTGCTTTACCATTAGGGTTTAATGCTTCCAATATCCTCCTGTTTTTGCGGAGTATATTATTGATATTGGTCATAAACTTTGAGGCATCGCGATTTTGAATATTGTGGTAAGATGTCCTGCAATCTTCGCAGCAAAATTTTTTATCTGCTCTTCCTTTTATTTCCGAGCTGCATTGAAGGCAGAGTTTAGTACTTTGTTTTATAGTTTTATTCATGTTGCCTATTTAAATCAATTAACTGGTGGGTCGTGTTGGTGCGGGCAGGGATGCATGAAATTCATGCTGAACCCTTTCAGCATAGGTATCAAGTAATTGAACGATGGTGGCATGATTTTTTGAAGTAACGATAAGGCCAAAATGGTGTTTCTTATTCATTCTCCAAACTATTTCATCGTCTGTAAATGACGACAAATCCGGGTGCTCAAACCTACACAGAGAAACAATAATTCCGGCATGGTCTTTTTTGGTTTTAGGCAATTTATACAAACCGTGCGTATGCGCTGCAATTTCTATTTTAGCCCATTCAGCCCATAGATTAACACCAGTAGCAGCTTCTACCATCTCTGCAAGATTGGCGCCTCCTACCCTACATGATGTTTCCAAAAAATAATACTGCCCATCCTGGCCTCTGATAAATTCTGTGTGAGAAGCGCTAAATTTCATGCCAAATGAATCCATGATGGCTTCATTCATTTTAAGTAGTGCCATTTCATCTTCTACTTTAGCTGCCACAGTATGCGATCTGAATATACCGCCTCCGTGTGCCACTTCAAATGGTGTATTCATGTATTTACTGACCCGCGAGAAGATCACCTTGCCTCCAAATGTGAGTGAGTCTACATGGTAAACTTCACCAGGGGCAAATCTTTCGACAAGGTATTTGTGTCTTTCATCACCCAGCGTATTTAATTCTTCCCAAAGTTCTTCTGTTGAGTAGATTTTCTTTATCCCGGTAGCAGATGCCTGGCCCCGGGGTTTGATCATCCATGGAGCAGGTACCTCTTCAGTAAATTTTACAATCTCCGCATCATTGAACAAAGCTGTAAATGCGGGAACGTTGATGTTGGAATTTTTAGCTTTGATCCGCATAGCCAGTTTATCTCTAAAATACCTTGCAGTGGTCTCGCCCATGCCATCAATTCTGAAATATTCTCTCAAGTGGGCAGTATTTTCTACATCAAAATCATCGAGAGATACAAGAATGTCAAACTTTATGCTCCTCAAGGTATAAGCTATGCCGGCAATTAAAGTAGGCATATGCCATTCTCCAGATTCGTCCTCATCCATGTAAAAGGTATTTGTCAGCGAATCCCAGGGCCAATCTTCTTCTTTTAATTTTGTGGAAGTGAGCAAATAAGCATTGTGTCCTTCCGCTTTTACTGATTTAATAAAATCCATCCCTTTAAAATACCTGGATACACATAGAATGTTGAGCATAAATTGATTATTTTAAACAAAGTTAATATTCAAAATAGACAATACATAATGGGAAGGAGAAAAAGAGATTTAAAATGAGAGAATTAGCGAATTAGCAGATTAGCAAATGTGATAATTAGCAAATTGGAGTGGTGTATCAACTGCTTTTTACATGAGAGAATTAGAGAATTAGCAAATGAGAGAATGCGGTTTTGCGGATAAACGGGGTTTTTAATTAGCAAATGTGGGAATGTGAGAATTAGCAAATTAGAGGGGTGAATCAACAACTGCTTAAATGTGGGAATGTGAGAATTACTTAGCTGTAAAATCGAGGGTGTCGTTGATCATTTGAGGAAAAAATTGCAATTATTAATGGATAAATGGATAAAAATCACTAATATCTAATCGGCATTAAAAATAGATATTTTAGACTCATTCTAAATAAAATTTTCTATAATTCACATTTTTATAAAATGTTGTAATAGATTAGCTTTGTGAATATTTAAAAAATAAACATATGTCTTGGTTTTTTAACTTCCTTTCTTCTAGTATTGGCAGGAAACTATTGATGAGTCTTACAGGACTCTTTCTCATCTTGTTTCTAACGGTTCATTTGTTGGGTAATCTCCAATTGCTCAAAGAAGATGGCGGACTGGCATTCAATGAGTATGCCTACATTATGACGCACAATCCGCTGATAAAAATAATCTCGTATGGCAATTATGTATTCATTTTAATGCATGCTATTTTAGGCCTGTTTATTTGGTTTAAAAATAGAGGCGCAAAAGGGAGCAGTTATGCAGTAGGCAATACAAGAGATACAACTTGGGCTTCAAAAAATATGGCCTTGCTTGGCACACTTATTTTGGCATTTATATTTCTTCATATGGGCGATTTTTGGTGGAATATGAAATTTGGCAATATGAGCGAAGTCAACATTGAAGGCCATATGGTCAAAGATTTGTATACAAGGGTAGCTTACTCATTCAAGCAATTGTGGATCGTGGTTGTATATATTATAGGGTTGGTTGTATTGGCATTTCACCTTAGTCACGGCTTTGCGAGTGCATTTCAGACCTTGGGGTTAAACCACAGTAAATACAATGGTCTTATCAAATTTTTAGGCAGTGCCTATGCAATATTGGTGCCCATTGGATTTGCTATAATACCTGTCGTATTTTATTTATACCGATAATTTTTTTCAACAGAAAATAAAAAATAGAATCAATATGGCTTTAGATTCAAAAGTACCTGAAGGCCCACTGGCAGAAAAATGGAAAAAGTATAAGTCAACCGTTCCCTTGGTTGCTCCTAACAATAAAAGGAGAATCGACATTATAGTGGTCGGCACCGGCCTTGCAGGAGCTGCAGCTGCAGCTACTCTGGGCGAACTCGGCTACAACGTCAAGGCATTTACGTTTCACGACAGTCCCAGAAGGGCACACAGTATTGCGGCCCAGGGCGGTATCAATGCAGCCAAGAATTACCAAAATGACGGTGACAGTGTGTACCGACTTTTTTATGACACTATAAAAGGCGGAGATTACAGGGCACGTGAGGCCAATGTACACAGACTCGCTGAGACCAGTACGCAAATCATCGACCATTGTGTGGCTCAGGGCGTACCGTTTGCACGTGAATATGGTGGCTTGCTCGAAAACAGGTCATTTGGTGGAGTGCAGGTATCCAGGACATTTTATGCAAGAGGACAGACAGGCCAACAATTGCTTATTGGTGCTTACCAATCCTAGTCCAGACAAATCTCTACGGGTGCTGTGAAAATGTACAACAG
>JAYUTD010000256.1:0-4707 GCA_043755305.1 Saprospiraceae bacterium | reverse complement strand
GACAACAACATTATGCAAATCCAATTTCAAATACATGTATTGGAACATGTGCCAGCAATTGGCGCACCATACTGTCAACGGTTGCAATATGAGGGTTGGGGATTTGTGTGCATCAGGCACCATTAGTGGACCGACTGAAGACAGTTTCGGATCTATGTTGGAACTGTCCTGGAAAGGTACCAAGCCAATAAAATTGTCCAATGGGGAAGAAAGAAAATACTTGCAGGATGGAGATACCATTTCTTTGAAAGGATCAAATGTAGTCGAAGGATATAAAGTGGGCTTTGGTGAATGTACAGGCAAAATTGTATAGAGCTGTTGTGCAACCATAACAATCAAATCTTCAATTGCTGTCTTACTAAACTGCGGTAATACGATAAAAATTAAATAAATATTCTTGCAGATGCAAAAATTGTTTTGTCATTCAAAATAATATTTTGTGATTTAGGCTATTAAACAGTAACTTTGTACAAACTTAAAATCAAGAGCAATGGCAAAAATATTGGTAAACGACGGTATTGAGACGTCTGGTAAAGTGATGCTTGAAGCAGCAGGCCTTGAGGTAGACATGAATAAAATACCCCAGGAAGAATTGGTCAACAAATTGAACAACTATGATGTAATATGTGTGCGAAGCGCTACAAAAGTAAGAAAAGAGCAAATCGATTCTGCACCCAATCTTAAAATCATCGCAAGAGGCGGTGTGGGTCTCGACAACATAGATGTAGAATATGCCAAAAGCAAAGGCATCCATGTCATCAATACACCAGGAGCATCTTCCAGGTCTGTAGCAGAATTGGCCTTTGCACATTTGATGGGCATTGCAAGATTTTTGCATAAGTCCAATCAGTCCATGCCGGTATCTGGTAGCACAGCTTTCAATGATCTCAAAAAAGAATACGCTAAGGGTGTAGAACTGGAAGGCAAGACCCTTGGCCTTATAGGAATGGGAAGAATAGGGCAGGAAGCAGCAAAAATCGCCATTGGCCTTGGCATGAATGTCGTAGCCTACGATCCATTTGTAGAAAAAGTAGAGTTGACAGTCGGTTCTGCCCAGTTCAACACAAAGGCTACTTTACACAGATCCAACTTTGATGAATTGCTAGCCGTTGCAGATTTTATTACCATCCACGTTCCAGGTATGGACAAACCAGTAATGGGGGCAGCAGAATTTGCCAAAGTAAAAAAGGGAGCAGTACTGATCAACTGTGCAAGAGGTGGTGTAATCGATGAAGATGCTATGCTTGCAGCACTCAATGATGGTACGCTCTCTGCAGCAGGTATTGATGTTTTTGTAGGCGAGCCTACACCGAGGCAAGACATCCTTACTCATCCCCGGGTTTCACTTACACCTCATATTGGCGCAGCAACCAATGAAGCCCAAGAGAAAGTGGGAGGTGAGTTGGCGGGGCAGATAATTGCGTTACTAGGGTAAAATCAAATGTTGCTATAATAAAAATATAAAGAAGCTTGAGGCTGTGGACTTGGGCTTTTTTTTCGAAAAATCCTTACGGTTTTACCCGCACTATCTTTCCATCCTTCATGATGATCAATTCACTATTGGTTCGCCTTTTTTCTTCAACTAGTTTTTCCCAAACGATCTTCATGCTTTCTATGATCTTGGTTTGATTTTCAGTTCTTTTAAATGGTTCCATCTGGATAATTTTTTAATAGATTAAATTTTGTTTCATTCAAGATACTTAATTCTGATTTATAGGTTTTTTCTGCTATCAATTCTGGTTGTAAAAAGATTTTTAATCATTGATGCAAATATAATCAAATAGCCATTGCCTCATTGGATATTTCTTTTCGTTTAACAAATTTTAATTTAAGGCTGGCTATTTTCTGCAGTATTTGCGTCATTACGATTTGAGTCTACCTTATCGACCTTCCCAGCCGCCTCCTGCATCTTCTCCAGCATACATTCTAGCCCATAAATCTCAAAGCCTATGTTTTGAATTTCTGTTACAATAGCTCTATACTTATTACTGGCCAATTGATTTGGATAATTAAAGTATTCTTCCTCAATTTCAATCTTACCTTTGATGTTACTAAAAAAATAAACTGTATTGGTTGCATTATCCATGGCCTCATTCAAATCTACAAGTTTATATTTAAGTTCTTTTAGCCGAGACTCTGTGTTATTAATTTTCTTTTTTAAGGTATAATTTTTTACTGGCGACAATAATTGAATATCATCATTGAAATCGGAGCCACCTGGAGCATACCTTTGCAACACCCTCAATTTACTCCAATACTTCATATGCAGAAATGTGCCATATTTTTCTGCCATAGCTATGGTTGATCTCTTACAGCCAATAAAGTCTGCCATGGTTTGCTGGCTTATACCTAAAATAGACCTGAGTGCTTTAATTTCGCTCATTTTATATAATTATTTTAAGAAACATAATTAAACTTTCGACGAATTCGCATTAAATTGTGTTACACCCAAAAAATAATATTAAGAAAGTTTTAAATTTTTATTGACAAAAATCTATTTGACAAAATTAAATTGTCAAGAAGCTTTATGTCAATTAAACTTGACAATTTTGCTTTTGACAAAATTAAATTGTCAAGTCTGCCTTTGTCAAGTTTACACTTATCACAAAAAAAACGCAGGCTTAAAAATTGCTTTTTAAACCTGCGTTATTTAACTAAACTTTATATTCAATGGGCTGCCGTCAATCCCGATTTCCTTCTCTGCTTCCACCTCTATCTTTTTTGTGGCCATCGGAGCGCATCTTCCTGCCATGCTTTTTCATTTTTGCCTTGAAAGCGTAATATTGTTTTTCGTCCAGGATGCTTCTCAATCTTTTATCAAAATTATCACGCATTACCATTTTCTCTGCTTTGTGCTTGTCGTGCATTCTTCCTCTTTCTACCTGGGCTTCTCCTTTCAATTTTTCCAGGTCGTCTCTTTGCTTTTGGCTTAAATTAAGCTCCTTGGCAAATTGCTCCTTTTTCATTTCTTTGTTGCTTTCAGTATTTTGCTGAGGAGAAGCTTCGTTTCTTCTCTGTTCTATAACTTGCGCATTTGAAGTCGAAAGGTCTATCATGATTAAAAGCGTAAATAGTGCAAACGTTCTCATAAAATAATTTCTTTTCATTGTTGTATATTTTTATTTTCTATTCATAGACCACAATGTTGGTTGCAGGTTTAATTTCCGTTTGTTATAATTTCCTTAAATTGCCAAAATCGTCAATTCATAATCCAAGCTCCTTTGCGCCCTTTGCGATTTAACTTTGCGTCCTTTGCGGTTAAAATTCGTAATTTGTCAATCGTAGCTCGTCAATCGTCAATTCATAATCCAAGCTTCTTTGCGCCCTTTGCGATTTAACTTTGCGTCCTTTGCGGTTAAAAATCGTAACTCGTAAATCCACAATCGTAAATCTATGGCAATGTCAAGCCATCCGGATTATAGCTAAGATACTTCTCGCATATAATTATCAGATTATTTCTATCTTAGCACCTTAAACCAAATATTTGCCCTATGTATCCTGACTTGTCCTATTTTTTCAATGATCTTTTTGGCACTCCAGTAGACAATTGGACATCCATTTTTAAAAGTTTTGGACTTATGCTAGGCATGGCTTTTCTGGCTTGTGCATGGTTATTAAAAACTGAATTGTTAAGGCTTGAATCGGAAGGCAAGATCAAAGCCATGACCATTGCCAATCCTACCAAGGTTAAAGCTCAATTGCCGGAAATGCTTTTCAACAGTCTCTTTGCTACTGTAATTGTGGCAAAAATTCCTTATATATACAATAATTTCGATGCTTTCAAGGGTGATCCAGCTTCGGTAATATTTTCTTCGCATGGCAACTGGGTATTGGGTATCATTGCGGGTCTGGGCTATTGTGCCTATCTTTATTTTGAAGAACAAAAAAGAGACATTGCCAAGCTTCCGGACAACATTACGGTGCGTCCACACGAAAGAACAATGGATATTATTTTACTGGCCGCAGTCAGCGGGGTCATGGGTTCAAAATTATTTTCCATTTTGGAAAATTTAGATGATTTTTTCAGAGACCCGCTTGGCCAGATATTCTCCGGAAGCGGACTTACTGTATATGGCGGTTTGATTATGGCATTTATTGTAGTATATTATTATGTTAGAAAAAATGGCATAAAACCTATTTACATGATGGACATTGCCGGAATGGGCATCTTACTTGGCTATGGCATAGGCAGGATTGGTTGCCAGCTCGCCGGGGACAGCGACTGGGGCATAGTCGCAGGGCCTCAACCCACATGGTGGTTTCTCCCTGATTGGTTGTGGTCATACCACTATCCGCACAATGTAAGCAACGACGGTATAACTTTTACCGGATGCAGTGCCGACGCCATCACGAGCGCCAAAGGGGCAATTGAGGACAGGTGTAAAGCCATATGTGGCATCAGGTACTGCCACTACTTAGACCCTATGGTATACCCCACTCCGGTGTATGAAACCTTTATTTCATTATTGGGATTTTCATTATTGTTTCTTATGAGGAAAAGGATTAAAATTCCCGGACTAATCTTTTTCTTTTACATGATATACAATGGTATTGAAAGATTTTGTATTGAAAAGATTAGAATCAACGAAAAGTATGAAATGTTTGGGCTCAATTTGTCTCAGGCCCAATATATATCTATTGGTTTCGTCCTTACAGGAATAGCAGGCTGTATTTATTTGTGGAGAGCAAAAGACGCTACTCCGCCTT
>JAYUTD010000255.1:0-4759 GCA_043755305.1 Saprospiraceae bacterium | reverse complement strand
TAAACTAAGCCCTGCAACGCAAATCTAAAAGAGTTAAAAAATATTTTTATACTTTTTTTCAATGAATAGTGTTAAGTCATAATTAAACCACAAATATACTATAAACATGCGGGTTATGGATCCTAAAATTTATTGGATAAAAATTGAATATTTAAAGATCTTGCGCCCGGCAAGAAGTTTTGTCATATTATTAAAGTAATCATATATAGTGCTATGATCTATATACACGCCACAGATAAGATCCCACATAAATTGCTTAAAACTTTTATTAAATAATCCAAGTCTGTAATTTGTAATTCATTATGAGTGTCAGGATTCACTGCTCTTAGACATGCTTCATTAATTGAACAAAAATGAGATGCAAACAGCGCTGATATAAATTAACCAGCAGAAAGTGGATAAAAAGATGCTCCTCATTTGAAATTAAATCATTTTTAAGTAAGACGTTTACTTAAATCACTTTGGTGGGAGAAAGTCAAAAAAATAAAGGTGAAAACAGCAGTAAGCTTTTTATATCTTGAAAAAAAATCATCGCTCCAAGTATTCAAAAATGCCTATCTTTGTGCTCCAAACCAATTATTTGTGTCAAAAAAAACTGATCATAGCCCTGATGCCAAAGTGACCCCACTGATGGCTCAGTACAACAAGCTGAAGGCAAAACATCCAGATGCCGTGCTATTGTATCGAGTTGGGGATTTTTATGAAACATTTGGTGAAGATGCCGAACGGGTAGCTGGCGTATTGGGCATAGTATTGACTGCCAGAAACAATGGTGGAACAGACATAGCTCTAGCTGGATTTCCATATCATTCATTGGATGTTTATCTGCCCAAACTAGTAAGAGCAGGTTATAGGGTTGCCATATGTGAGCAACTGGAAAAACCTTCGAAAGAAAAAAAGATTGTTGAACGCGGTATTACAGATATTGTAACACCAGGGCTTGCTACAAGTGATTCAATGCTCGATAGAAAATCAAACAACTACCTTGCTTCCATTTTTTACAGCAATCGAAATCATCATGGTGTAGCTTTTATTGATATATCTACAGGTGAGTTTATTGTTGCAGAAGCAGACACTGAAGGGCTTACAAAACTTATAGATGGTTTCCAGCCTTCTGAAATCATTTACCCTAAGTCTTTCAGCGCATACAACGACGAATTATTTGGATCAAGGTATTATACTTATGCACTTGACGATTGGGTTTTTTCAATTGACTTTGCAAAAGAAAAAATTATTGATACTTTCAACGTACAATCCCTTAAAGGGTATGGGGTGGAGGAATTGGAATATGGACAAATTGCCGCCGGAGCTATATTGCATTACCTTGTTTCTACCCAAAATAAAAACCTTTCACATCTTACATCCATTCAGAGAATACCCTCTGATGAATATGTGTGGCTTGACAGATTTACCATAAAAAACCTTGAATTGGTACAAAGTCTTCATGATACCGGGAAGTCATTGCTTGATGTTCTTGACCTTACATCTTCTGCTATGGGTGCCAGAATGTTAAGGAAATGGGTAATGATGCCTTTGTTGGACATAAATAAAATAAGGTCAAGGCATGACATTATTGCTTACTTTTTGCACCATGAAAATTCTACCCTGGATATTGACAACCATATCAAAAACATAGGTGATATTGAGCGAATAATAACTAAAGTCTCTATGGAAAAAATCAATCCAAGAGAAGTAGTTCAACTCAAAAAAGCGCTTCAGTTTCTCATACCAATAAAAGACATTTTAATTTTTTCCGAAGAATTGCAATTGATAAAAATAGGTGAGCAAATCAATCCTTGTGAAAGTGCAATTTCCCTGATCCTCCATGCCATTAATGAAGAAGTTCCCGTAGCTGTAAACAAAGGCGATGTTATCAAAACAGGCTACAACTCTGAGCTTGATGAATTGAGACATATTATCAAAAATAGTAAAGAAATCCTGCTACAGCTGCAACAAAAAGAAATAGAGCGTACAGGAATTCCGACACTGAAAATAGGGTTTAACAGCGTATTTGGTTATTATCTAGAAGTCACCAATAAGTACA
Source organism: Saprospiraceae bacterium (assembly GCA_043755305.1). Lineage (GTDB taxonomy): Bacteria > Bacteroidota > Bacteroidia > Chitinophagales > Saprospiraceae > JADKBO01. The sequence goes on along the minus strand of JAYUTD010000255.1, from coordinate 2,715 downwards.
AATATGTGGATACAATTCCTAATGACTGGGTCAGAAAACAATCTCTGTCCAATGCTGAAAGATATGTAACAGAAGAGCTAAAAAATCTAGAGGATAAAATTTTAAACGCAGAAGAAAAAATTAATGACCTTGAAGAAAAATTATTTCTTGAACTGATTCGGGTACTAAAAGATTACATCTATCCCATACAACACAATTCAAAACTAATTGCCGAAATAGATTGTCTTATTTCCTATTCAAAGCTAGCTTCAAAATACAATTATTGCAAGCCAGAAATCAATGATGGATTGGTCATAGATATCCGTCAGGGAAGACACCCTGTCATAGAGTTACAATTAAAAATGGATGAATCTTATGTACCCAATGACGTTTTCCTTGACAATGAAAGTACTCAGATAATGATGATCACTGGTCCAAACATGTCCGGAAAATCAGCTGTCTTGAGACAAACAGCACTTATCGTCTTAATGGCACAAATTGGAAGTTACGTGCCAGCAAGTGCAACTAGAATAGGTATTGTGGATAAAATATTTACAAGAGTCGGTGCATCAGACAATATTTCAAGTGGGGAATCTACTTTTATGCTTGAAATGAACGAGACAGCAAGCATTATGAATAATATATCACCAAGATCACTTATTTTGCTTGATGAAATAGGCCGTGGCACTTCGACATACGATGGTATATCTATCGCATGGTCGCTGGCAGAATTCCTTCACAACAATATTAAGGCTAACCCCAAGACACTTTTTGCAACGCATTACCATGAACTCAATGATCTGGCCAATTCTTATCCAAGGATCCGTAATTATCATGTAACTACAAAAGAAGTTGGCAATAAGGTCATTTTCCTCAGAAAACTTACCGAAGGTGGCAGCGAACACAGTTTTGGCATTCATGTCGCAGCAATGGCTGGCATGCCAAAATCAATTATTGAAAGAGCAACTGAAATCTTGCATGAACTCGAGAAAAAATCCATAGATTCCAAAGAAGGTACAAATCATAAAAAAGTTAAATCTAAATTACAACAAATGCCTTCTCAAGCCTACCAACTTTCTATCTTTGAATCGCATGATCCAAAAGCCGGTCAACTCAAAGATATAATCATGCATCTTGATCTCACAACTATGACTCCAATCGAGTGCATGATAAAACTCAATGAGTTGAAAAAAATACTAAGTGAGTAATAAAGTTTTGTTTTGATCTTATATTTTTTTATTTAGGCTATTATAATTTGGAAGAGATAATACATAAATTTGCCAATATTTTCTATTGTAAATTACCAAATGTTACTTTTATGAACTATAATGAAAAGTATGACCGGATATAAAAAAGTAGCCACCTTTGTGGTTCTCAGATGTGAAAACATGCTACTTTTACTAAAAAGAAATAAAGCGCCTCATATAAATAAATTTGTACCTGTTGGAGGTAAAATTGAACCTTATGAAACTCCAATGGAGTCAGCCAAAAGAGAGACTTATGAAGAAACCGGATTGCAGCTTGAACACCTAAAATACTTCGGTACTTTAACTGAAACTTCTCCGACCGATTACAATTGGGTGAGTTTTGTCTATGCAGCGAATATTCAGATGATAGAAGTTCCTCAATGCAGTGAAGGTATACTTTCATGGATTGACTACAAAGATTTAAATAATATACCTTCACCAATCACTGATTTGTACATTTATAAAAGTATCAAAGAAAATAAAAAATTTGCATTCAATGCCATATACAATGAATCATTGGAATTGATTAGTATCGTAGACGATTTAAAGGATAGTGTCATTTACACAAAAAAGGATACATAATAAGTTTATTGCCTGTACAAAAACCCAATTGACATAAACCATCCAAACACAACGAGAAAAGTAAATTTTTGTAAGACTGGCAGCCAGTAGATGCCACGCTCTGTAGTATAAATATAGTAATTCACACACATAAAAAGCAAAGTGAACAATCCTGTATAATAATGCAAAAGTAGTTTTTGTGATAATAATTTTTTAAGTAGAAAAGTAATAGCTACAAAAGAAAAAAACCCTCCTAAAAAAATTGAATAGGGATGAAAGGACGTAAAAACAGTTGTTCCAAAAAGAACTGAAAAGATACCCGTCCATTTTGCAGTTTGCATTTCTCTATCATTTCCTAAAATTGAAGTTAAACTGTACCATATAGATCCCAATGATAAAGCAGCACAAAAAAGAGCTGCAATCGCAATATTTCGTGAGTCATTGTATTGTCCATTTTTTGCGAAATCACCGGTGAGGTCACACCAATAATTATGCATCCAAGAAAATCCAATACAATTCTTATCGTAGTCATTGCCACCCGGATATAAGTAAGCCGCGATTAAATAAAGAATAAAATATATTGCCGCGAAAATAACTGGAACCCTCATATGTAATCAAATTGCTAGCAGTGCTATTTTTAATTGAAATCAAAAATATCGATTTTAAATCTAAGTAATAAAATATTGGTCCCAAAATAAATAGCTTTTAATCAATATATGCAAATCAGGAAAATTTAATTGTAAAAATTAGACCATCGTTTCTTTCAATTTTTAGCTTTTTTTTAAACTTAGGATGCACGGCTAAAACGAAATCTAAAAAAGAATATAATTTTATCACTATTGTCCGACTTAAATAATTAAGGGATAGCCTATAACAGCTATCCCAAAATGATTAGTTTTGTTTTGCAGAACTAAAACAAATCATGAGC
>JAYUTD010000254.1:0-4789 GCA_043755305.1 Saprospiraceae bacterium | reverse complement strand
GAGGAAATCGATGCACTTACATCTCTTTTTTTCTGAATACCGTAGCCCACTACTACGACCTGATCCAATACCTGCACATCTTCTTCAAGGGAAACATTTAAGGTGGCTTGGCCTTCCAATTGAATTTCCTTCACTACATATCCGAGATAGCTGATAATAATAATGGCTTTAGGAGACGATGTATTTAGTATAAACTTTCCGTCAAAATCAGTACTAACTCCATTGGATGTTCCTTTTTCAGTGACACTTGCACCAATGATTGGGCTTTGGTCTTTATTGTCGACTACCTGACCACTCAAGCTAAACTGAGCATAACCAATGGCTGGTGCAGCAAATAAGAGGACTAGATAAAGGCTTTTTAGCATCTTACAAATTGGTATTCTTTTCATTTGGTTTTAAACAATTTTTATTTTTAATAATATCCCGGAGGTTATAATTTGCTATTAATCCAGCCTCCTTCAAATCCTGCTTTTTTTAAGCCATTGATAATATAAGGATTTTTTTTCATAATTTTCCATATCAACTCATTTTCGTAGTTTTGCATCTGCAGCAAAATAGGGCCCTGGTCTATGCCAAGGTAGTCCCTGTCAAACCACCCATTTGGAAATTTATCATCTCTATAAGTTGGGTTAAATGCATCTTTAAATCCATAGACACCTATCAAATCTTTATTGTAATTCTGCCACATGTGCTTTAGTGCTGACTCCGATTCTTTTGGTAAAAAAGGCATCGACCCTCCGGCAGCGGTTGGCGCTATGGTTCCATCGTCTATGGTTTGTATAGATGATGCCCCTCTAGCTCTATAATCGTAAAAAGTATATTTGGTACTTTCTATTGTTTTCTCCCCATTAAAGGGACCATCACAAGCAGTAAGGCCCCAGCAATTTTCTCCGTAACTCTTGTATCCCTTTGGATTGGAGATGCAATAATTTCTATTGGAAAGGGTCGCCTTGGTCGAGTTGGTGAAATAATCACTCCCAATGGTTTTCATATACTTATCTTTGATACCTCTGAAGTCTATCCATATATGGCTGTATTGGTGTCCAAACAAGGGATCAAACTGCACGTTTTTATGGCCCATAAAAGTACCATAATCATAGGTTGAACACCATTTTTCCCAACTTTGTTCAGGTATTGCATGGGTAGGTGAGCCCATGGCCATTATTAATAAAATCATCGCTTCATTGTACCCCTTCCATCTCGCTGGTATAAAACCTTTTTCAGGATGCCAGCCCATAGACAAAAATCCATCGTGCTGCAACATCCAATCCCATTCCACACGCCTAAACAATTTGTCTGCTAGGTCTCTTATCTTTTTTTCAATTGCATCATTTCTATCATAGTAGCTCATAGCGGATAATATACCGGCCATAAGAAGGCCTGTATCAATCGAGGACAACTCTACGTCTTTGTATCGTACAGCGTTATCAAGTGTAAGAAAATGATAAAAAAAACCTCTGTACCCACTTACTTCAGCATGTTGAATGCCTTGCGGCAGCTTCCACAGTACTTCCAGTGTTTTGAGTGTTCTACCGGCACCTTCAGATCGGCTGATAAAATTATTTTCTATTCCAACAATATAGGAAGTCAACCCAAATCCGGTAGCAGCAATACTTGAGAAGGTAAGAGAAGGATATCTGTCAGGAATCTGATAATTGAAAGGATGGGCCTGTTCCCAAAAATAAAGAAAGGTTCTTTTCTTCAATTCATGTCTGGAATATTCATTTAATACTTTGGTAGTATGACACGAAAAGCACAAGAAAAAAACAATGAAACAAAGATATAGTTTGAAGTTCAACAGATTGAATTTATTGAATCAAAATAAAAAAAGAGACTGGCTTTACACCAGCCTCTTCTCACAATTCTATTTATTACAAATCAAATTTTCACAAACTTTGCCACAGCAATTGGCCTTCCTTTGCTGTCAAAAGCTGTAACTACATAGGTACCCTGATTTACATTTGATACATCAAAAGCTTGAACATCAGCGCCAGAATCATTCCTTAGTTTTGCAATTGTCCTGCCATAAAGGTCAGTAATATCGCAAGACTTAGCATTGGTCATATTGCGCAATTCTAATATATTGCTAACCGGATTAGGCATTATGGATAACTGTTCAATTCTTATGTCATTGGTAGCGACTAAATCACCACAATTGCCACCTGATAGTTTTATATCATCAAAATAGTATACCTGATCTGCTGCAGGCAATGCAGTAATGTCCCATATAAGAGTAACTCTTGCATATAGACCGTCGTCCACAATAGGTGTTGTACTAAAATCAAAGGTCAATTCTTCCCACTCATTGGCTTTTGTGCCGACCACTGTTAAGTCACCGGATTGCGGTGCTCCGCCTATTTTGAGAGGTCTTTCTAATTTCATTGTCACCGGTCCTGCTTTTGGCGCCAGCACCTTCATTTTTATCAATTTGTCACTGCCAAATTTGATGTATGACTCAAGATCCGTATACATTCCCTGCCAAGGCTGCTCGCCACTGGCTTTTTCAATGGCCTTGCCTGCCAGAGCAGATTTATTGATACCCGTTTTATCAGGGTTATCCACCAATGCAAAATCACCGGAGTTATCAGCAGGGAAATACTTCCATTTAGCAGATAAAAATGCAGCATCGTCAAAATTCATTATACAACCATCGTATGGTGCGTGTGCCAGTTGAATATTGTCAATATAATATTTGTCTTCATTTGGATTTTCTACTCCACCATTGAAAAATAAACATACCCTTTTGTGGTTGTTTTCTTTTTGACTGGAAAAATCACCCACTACCGTTTCCCATTCATTGGCTTTTGTGACAGTTGTCCACACTTCTTTGGCAGGAGATGTGCCACCTTCCAACTTCATAAGCAATGGCAAATCGGCATTAGGAGACAATACCTGAATGCTAAGTTGGTTGAATACACTTAGATCCAAACCAGCAGGTATTTCAGCACAAAGTGCAGCCCATGGTTGTTTTGCAGGATCTTTGTATTGGCCTACTTTTGTGGAGCTATTGGCCGGAGTAGTCTTTGGGTTATTGACGGCAGAGATTAACTCTTTGCCTACACCGTATTCATAATTCCTTTGGCACTCATAGTCGTCTATTATATTGGTAATTTTTACGGTATTTTCACAAGGATCAACTGTCGCTTCACCTTGTCTTAAATTGTCAAAATAAAAAACTTTTCCTGATTCTTCTACCCCTGGATTAAACAAAATTTTTATTGCTGACCAATCCGTTATTGCTTGGTATTGCGTAAAATCAAAAGATAAGGTTTCCCATGAACCTGGAGATTTGAGGTCTCGTTTTACTTCTTTGTTACCAGAATTCAAACTTTCCAATTGGAAAATCACTGATTTTGATCCTACGGGTGCCCAGACATCAAGGTTATATTGAGGTTTAGTGGCAATATTAATTGCACCTGGAGCAGTTGCAGCTACAGTTGAAAAAGGAGATGAACCTTTCGCATACTTGCCTACTTTTGCAGAAGTATTAGGCGCTAAAGGTGCAGGATTGTCCACTACTTCAAAAGTGCCATGAATAGAAGTCAATTGATCCAATGGTTCCCACGGCAAGGTAGCACCTGCCTCAAAATTTTCAATATCGGTTGATTTCTTTTCTGACCATTTGATGTCATCTATATAATAGACATCACCAGGCTCAGGTAAAGTACCATGGTTGAAAAAAAGAACAATTTTTTTATGGCTGGCTATGGCCTGATCGCCAAAATCTACTACATATTCCTGCCATGAACCACCTTCAGTAATGGCAACAGCTATTTCTTTTGGTGCAGAAGCTCCACCTTCCAATTTTGCCAGGAATTTAGATGGCTTTGCAGACCAAACTTTTAGGTTTAGTTGGTTGTTTTTTGAAAGGTCAATAGGATTTTGGTAATCCATTAGTAAGGCAGCCCATTCTTCTCCTTGTGGATCTACGTATTTTCCTACTTTGGCAGAATTGTTGGTAGCACTAGGGCCAGGGTTATTCACGACTGTAAGACTGTCCCAGCCATTGACGTAGGTTGTGTTTCTATTGCATTCAAAATCATCAACAATATTCACATCAACCGTTGCCCCGGCGCAAGCGCCTTTAGGCACAGCATATACGTTGTCAAAATGATATACATCAGCACTTGTTTCAACACCCGGATCAAAAAACAAAACTATTTTAGTCAAATGTTTAAAATCTTTGGCAGCTGACATATCAAAAGTATATTCCTGCCATGCATTGGCCAGTCCAATGTTTGCTGTTTTTTCTATGGCGGGTCCGCCCGGCCCTTCCATTTTAAATAGCACCTGGGTTGCAGCACTTGCATGGATCTGCATTTTGAATTGGTTGTCCACACTCATGTCAAAGGTATTGGTGCCTCTGTCTGCAAGTAAAAGACTGTAAGAATGCTTGTCAGATTTTGTGTACTTACCACATTTTGCGGTTGAATTAATTTTATTAGGTGCCGGATTATCGACTGGTGCTTCAAGGACACCATCTAAGCCTAGCCAGCCCATTTCGTTGCCGGTTTCAAATGTTTCATAAACAGTTCCCGGAGCTATTGCTCTGATATCGTCAAAATAAAAATCGGCAGCCTGAGGCGTAGTAAAAGGGTTGATGGCCAGTAAGATTTTGCTTAAAGTAGTAAAATTGGCACCACCGGACAGGTCAAAGGAATATTCCACCCACTTATTCGCTTCCGTAACGTCTGCAAATTTTTCTACTGCCTTGCCGCCACCTTCGAGTTTAAACAATATTCTTGTAGGTGCAATCGGCGACCACACTTTCATTTTGAAAAGACTGTTG
>JAYUTD010000253.1:0-12162 GCA_043755305.1 Saprospiraceae bacterium | reverse complement strand
GTGGTGCCATTGCATTAGGCCATCCACTAGGCTGTACCGGTGCAAAGCTCACCATTCAGATTTTAGATGAACTCAAAAGGAGGAATCAGAAGTATGGTATCGTTACAGCTTGTGTCGGCGGAGGACAGGGGATTGCAGGCGTGTTGGAGCGGTTTTAGCCAATAGTTGTTAACTACCTTATTCCCGTCAACCCCTCAAACAACCAATTGGCCAATGCTTGCCTATTGGCGCTTTCCATCAGTCTGATGTGATCGGTTTTGTTTCTGATATTAGCCAATTCTACATACACAGCAGAAGGTTTTACTTTGCGCAGCATATATAAACCTCTATTGGCTACAAAGCCTTTGTAGCCCCTACCCTTCTGAAATAACGCATACTTTTCTTCAAAAGTAGATTGCAGATTATAGGCTAAATTCTTCGAAACTTTGTCGCTGCCATAGTGGTAAAAAAATACATCTTGTCGTTGCTCTTTGTTTCGGGAGTCTACGTGGATCTCAATGGCTGTCTGCTTTACAATACCTTTTTTTCGATACTTTTCATAGAGCCTGTTGATATGGTCTGCTCTTTGCTTTAACCTGTCCAATTGTCTTAATGGCAAGTCTTTGCCATTGCACGACTCATCATTGTCGCAATCCAAAAAATCTTCATCCCTTATGCCATCATTTTCATCTTGATTGATCATATGCACCGTAGCTCCATGTTGCGTAAGATCCCTTACCAACCTTAGTGCAACGTCATAAGCATATTCATCCTCGCATAGTGTGCGTTCCAAATCTGTACATTGAGCACCCGGGTCCGGACCACCATGTCCGCTTGAAACAAAGAACACCTGACCTTCAAGTTGGTTATCAAACATATCGACTTCTCTATACTTTGGACCAAACAATTCATTTATTTTCACTTCATTTGATATTTTGGGTGACTTTTTGATTTCTTTGGTACTTTCTTCCTTGATTTCTTTTTTAACAGGTATCGCCACTTTTTCAACTTCTTCCTTCAGTTCTTTTTTATTGCCTTCAACATAATACAACGGGACCCAGAGCAAATTATTTTTTAAAAAGGACTGTTTCCTTAATCCCTTTTTTAGCAACAAATCATTGTACTTTTGAATATCTTTTGCCGCTTCAACATCTTCCAATTTTAAGGTAGATCTTATACTTTTGCCATTGTATTTATATACTTTAATAGGTAATATATACTCTTTGTCAGCAATAAGCTTGCTCTTTTTATTTAACTCGTTTAGTTTGTAAAATTTATTTAAGTGGTACTCTTGAGCCGCCAAACCGTATTTTGATAAAATGGTGCTGATTGCTTCACCATTTTTTACAGTGATTTTATAGTAATACGGATTAAATTCCTTGGCAAATGTAACAGAGCACATAAATAGGAGGCCCATGGCCAACGTAGATCTTAGCATGATAAATCAATTTTTTAGGTAATACAGTACAAAGATATACATATTATAATAATATTTAATATGTTTTATAGAATATTATACATTTTTGCTATTTTTTTTACTAAATTCATACCTTAACAACGACCAATGGCATATATTTTAGTGTATAACAGGGTGAAATGTGGTGCTTTATCACTTAAATATGGGTTTAATACCTTATTTTTGCCCTAATAGAATCAATTGATGGTAAAAAAAATTTTCTTAGTCTTATTCACTTTTGCTGCATTTATTTCCTGTTTTTCACAAGATGCACATTTTAGTCAGTATTATCAGGTACCCGCTTACTTAAATCCATCATTGGTCGGCAATTTCAATGGCCTTTATAAAGTAGGCATAAATTACAGAGACCAATGGCGGGCCGCATTGGATAGGCCTTATGCTACTTTTACTGCTACAGGAGAAAGTAAATTTGAAATGGGGCAAAAAAGAAATCCCGATATTGCAGCTATTGGCATTATGTTTTTTTCCGACAAGTTGAGCCAATACAATCTCAACACAACACAGCTTGCGTTGACTGGCAGTTTCCATAAATTACTGGATGCCCGCAATAAAAAATACCTGGGCATTGGCTTTCAAACGGGAATTATTCAAAAATCGCTCAATTACGAAAACCTTACATTTGGTGATCAGTTTAATGCTGTAGATGCTTATAGCAATGAAACATTGGAAGTTTTACCTGGCAACAATATCGGTTTTTTTGACATGAGTGTAGGAGCCGACTATTCTGTCAATCCAGCTTCAGGCAAAAATTTCAATATTGGCTTCAGCATCTTCCATTTTAACAATCCAAATATTTCTTTTTTTGGCAAATCTGACAATCCGGATCAAGATGTCAATACTGATGCGCAATTGGATGCCCGATATGTTTTTCATACTTCTTACTCAATACCTACAGGACCTAATAACAGCATTGAACCAAGGGTATTGTATATGAGCCAGGACAAGCATAAAATGTTGCTATTGTCTTCCCTATTCAAATACAAGAATCCAAAAACAGAAGGGCGAATATTTTACTTTGGTCCTTCATTGAGATTGTCCAATAATCTAAGCAAGCTAACGTTTGAGTCTATTATTCTCACTGCAGGCATTGATTTTAAAGGAATGAATTTCGGTTTAAGTTACGATTACAATTTACCAGATTTGATAACCAACAGAAATGGACTAGGTACCTTTGAATTTTCATTTAACTACTATGGTCAATATGAAAATTCCGATGCCTTTTGTCCTACATTTTAACCTTAATTTTTACTTTCGGTAATGTCTTTTTTAAGGTAAAAATATAAGATGGCAAGGATTAAACAACTGATTGAATACTAAATACATTTACATCCACACCAAATATCAATTGAATATTATGTATCACCAAAGATGGGTCGAAAAATGAGTAAAATTTTATTTTTTAGTACCTTACTTTGTTTAACATATCATGGCAATGGACAAATCCAGCCGGCATTTTTAACTCAGTACAATAAGCAATGGGTTGACTCAGTTTTTAATTCCCTTACGCTTGAAGAAAAAATAGGCCAATTGCTCATGCCAAGGGGCAATGTTTCTGGTAAAGCCCATGAAATAGAAAAGTTGGCAATGTGGGTAAAAGAGTACAAGATAGGAGGAATTGTTTTTTTTGCAGGTCCGCCTACAGTGCAAGCAAGATTGACCAATTACCTTCAATCGATTTCAAAAGTACCAATGTTCATTGGTGAAGATTTTGAATGGGGCCTTGCCATGAGAATGGATAGTACAGACAGGTATCCGTACCAAATGAGTCTTGGTGCCATGCAGGGCAATGAGTCACTAATCAAAGAAATGGGCACTGAAATTGGCCTACAATGCAAAAGGCTCGGTGTGCACATCAACTATGCTCCTGTTGTCGATGTGAACAACAACATGGAAAATCCGGTGATAAATTTCAGGTCATTCGGAAGCGATAAAGACATAGTCGCTAAAAAAGGGCTGGCTTACATGGAAGGTCTGCAATCTCAGCACATTATTGCTACTGCAAAACATTTTCCCGGACATGGTGATACAGATGTAGACTCACATAAAGATTTACCAATTATAGCCCACGACAAAGAAAGGCTCAAAACTACAGAATTATTCCCGTTTCAGGTCTTGATAAACCAGGGCCTTTCTGGTATTATGACTGCACACCTTGATGTCCCTGCCTTTGAACCAAGTCAGGGATTGGCAGCAACATTTTCAAAAAATATAGTGAGCACTTTGCTAAGAGATACTATGGGATTTCAAGGGCTTACCTTTACAGATGCTATGGACATGAAAGGAGCTATCAAAAATTTCCCCAATGGAGAGGCCATGGTTAAAGCATTATTAGCAGGCAATGATATTTTAGAGACTTTTGAAGACGTCCCTGCAGCCATAATCGCTATAAAAAAAGCGATACTCGATGGAACTTTGACAATGGCTAGTATAGACGATAAAGTGAGGAAAATACTTAAAGCAAAATCCTGGGTAGGACTTGATACATACATGCCAGTAAATCTCGAAAGTTTAGTGCCTGACCTCAATACAAAAAAAACGGATCTACTCAATAGAAAATTTGCTGAAGAATCGCTCACTTTGATAAAAAATGAAAAAAATATAATTCCAATTGCTGACCTCACTACCAGCATTGCCACTGTCTCTTTGGATGCCATGAATGAAACCTTATTCCAAAAGATGTGCAGCAATTATACAGTCGTGGACAACTTTCAATTGCCACCCAATGCATCAGACTCTTTGAGAAATGACTTATTGGTAAAATTAAATAAATATGACCTTGTAATCGCAGGTCTACATCTAAAAGAAGTAAGGGCCTCTTCAAAATATAGTCTTAATGATTCCAATATTAAATCTATAGAAAAAATATCACAATTACCGAATGCTTTATTATGTCTCTTTGGCAATATATTGTGCGTCCCAAAATTTACGGATTTAAACAAATACAAAGCCATACTCTTGTGTTACCAAAACACAAAATACACAGAAGAAACAGCAGCTCAGATTGTATTCGGAGGATTGCCATCCAAAGGTAAACTCCCCATCACTTTAAGCGAAGAGTTCAAGAAAGACTATAGCATAAATACCTCATCAGATCGACTCTCCTATGGAATTCCTGATCAGGTAAATATCGATGGCAATAAGTTGAATTTTCTGATTGATTCCATCGTAAACTATGGTCTGCAGCAAAAAGCTTTTCCTGGTGCAGTAGTACAAGTCATCAAAGACGGAAAGTCGATTTTTCAGAAATCCTATGGGTACCATACTTATGAGGATAATACAGATTTAAAAAATAATCCGAGTGACGAAATACAGTACACCACATCAACCAAAACCGATGCTATGGATTACTTTGGTCCCTCTACAATATCCTCAAAAAATAATAATGGAAAAAATCCCGATGTTAAAGGAAAAGTAAAATTGAATGATCTTTATGACTTAGCATCCATTACAAAAATTAGTGCCTCAGCTTTGGCAGGTATGCAACTGATGGGCAATGGTTCATTTGATATAAACAAGAGCCTTGGCTATTACATTGCACAACTAAAAGGTACAAATAAAGAAAACCTATTGCTGAAAAATCTGTTGACCCATAGGGCAGGGCTACAACCATGGATTCCTTTTTGGAAAGATGCTGTAGACACTTTAGCCACAGCAAAAAAAGCCATCGAACTTCGACCTTCATTGATTGATTCGTTTAAAGTGAAAATTATTAAGCCCTTCTTTTTATGTAGGTTATTTGGGAAAAAAAGTAAAAAAGAAATACTGTACTTTGAATCATTGAAGGAGAAAAAAAACCTTTGGAACCATTGTCTCAATGCAAATACTTTGACATGGAAACCAAAAACAGTATCTACAACTTCAAAAAATCCTGCAGATATTCCACTTGCAGATCATTTATTTTTAAACAGCAGCTTTACCGGCAAAATATTTAAAACCATTGCGAACTCTCCTATCTTTCCCAATCAGGGTTATGTGTACAGTGATTTGCATTATTACTACTACCCCCAAATCATTCAAAACATCACCAGGAAAGCATTCTCTGCTTATCTAGACAACACATATAAAGCGATTGGTGCAAATTCACTGACCTTTAATCCTCTTAATAAATACAACAAAAACGAAATAGTACCTACAGAATATGACAGCCTATTCAGACAAAGCCTAATACATGGAAGAGTCCATGACGAAGGTGCCATCATGCTGGGAGGCATTTCAGGACATGCCGGTTTATTTGGAAATGCCAATGACCTCAGCAAACTCATGTATATGTACCTCAACAAAGGCAGTTATGGCCATAAATCTTACATAAAGCCAGAGGTACTCGCAATGTGCACCGTTTATCAATTTCCGGAAGAAAAAAACAGAAGAGGACTTTTTTTTGACAAACTTGATTTTGATAAAAAGAGCAATGGTCCATCATTGGCCTCGACTAGTAGTTATGGACACAGTGGATTTACTGGTACATTTACCTGGGTAGATCCGGAGAATAATTTGCTGTATGTATTTTTATCTAACAGAGTATATCCGACCAGAGAAAATAAAAAAATAAGTGAATTGAATATCCGCACTGAAGTAGGCAATGCTATATACAGAAGTTTATTAAAATAGAATTAATATTAAATAGTTATTTTACTATTTCAAATGCTTTAGCTATTTTTTTGCCATCGGATTGGGTTAGTTCTAATATATAAATACCGGGACTATATCCTTCTATATTTATATAATTACTTGCCTGTATTATTGTTTGTTTTTTTCTACCCAGGGCATCAACTATATTTGCTTTAACTATTGGCGCTGTCAAACCCTTAATTTCTAAATGATCAAAGGCAGGTATGGGATAAATAATTACATTGTTGGATGATTCATCAATAGTCTTGCTTATTATTATATTTACTTGTGCTATGGCTGTGTCACTATAACAAGCATTAGAAGCAATTAATGTTATGGTATACAATCCAGAACTATCAAAAACAAAATTTACCCCACTTGTATTGAAAATTTGACCATTGGTACAAGACCATACTAAATTCGTATAATTGGATGAAGTATTTATTATAGAAACCTTATTGCTGCTGGTTGGTTCGATGATAAAACCAGCATTTGCTTTGACCAATTTTTTAATACCAATTGTATCCAAGCTTCCTTGGCTGATATTGAAATAAGTACCTGCAGGCGTGTTCACTAGTTTTACAGCTCTTACCATAAAAACATATGTTCCTGTATCCTTTATACATTCAAAAGTATGTTCCAAAGTAATTGAATCCTTTTCAACCAAAAAAGCAAAAAATGGTTCGGCAATTTTTTTGTAATATATTTTGTACGACACATTGTTTTCAGAGGAAGCTTGCCAATTAATTTGCACACCATTTTCAATTTCCACAAGTTCTACACTTTGTGGTGGTGCTAAAACATCATTTCTCAAAGTAGGATCGCCCATCAGATTGTTGTGTATCCATTTACCTGATATACCATAGATATTTGGAAAATAATTATTGTTGTTCAAACTTTTCAAAAAACTGTAGCCAATGGATTGCCCAAGTGTCATATGATGGTATTGATGGTGTGGTCTTCCGGACCAACTGCAAGTCAATGTTTTTCCCTGAGCCAATGGTGCCCTCAAAAAACTGTTTTGTACATCCCAATCACCAAAGTAAGAGCCAAACAATAAGGTAAATACATTGTTAAGGTCAGCACTAGCAAAACCATCCGTGCTTCCTACTCCGCCGGCGCCGTTATACCATCCGCCTCCGCAACCATAAGACCATAAGTAACCATCTCCTTGTTGTGACAAAGTGGTAAAATAATCATCGCTTACCACATTTTCCGGTCCTACCAAATTCGAAAAATTATTATAACCACTTGCAGCAAAAGCTTCTCCACTAAAATAACCAAAATTATCGTCAACTACAGCCTTCTTAGCTACTGAAAACAATTTGTGCTTGTATGCATGATCTTTGGTAAGGTATAAACGCATCAATTGAATTTCAGATTTTCCAAAGGCTGGCATATCATAGAAGTCAACCCTGCCAGTCTGAAGTTCCAGATTGCCTGTGATGATGCTTTGGTCAAATTTTCCATCTCCAATTTTATTAACAATACGAGGTGAATTGGCAGTTGGCGAAACTACACCATTGTCTGTCCACATACCGTCAAGGTCTGCATAATACATGTCTGTAGGCCAGGCTCCAACATGGTCTTGGTGACCGTCAGGATTAAGGTTTCCACTATATGGCACGGGTATATGGCCAAGCAACAACAGAGATGTGGTACGCAATACATCTTCAGCGTAAATTGCTCTTATTTTGTCCTTTACAGAAACAACCGAGGCAGTTCTTGAAGTGTAAAAATATTTAACTGCATACCCATCTCCTTCAAGGTCTTTTATTAAAAGAGCTATATGATCATTAAGTGAATCTATAAATATACTATCAATGGCTAAGATAATTATACCTCTGTTTTCTATAGCAGGGATATCTATACCGCAAGTTATGTAACCACCGCCAGTATAATTACTCGCTGTTTTATCAATTCTATATTCATAGAGCGTACCAATATTGACTTTGGTGTCTACGTAAGAGGTGTCTTGGTCGGTGAAAGTTTTTATTGGTGCACCCCAACTAATCTGTTTTGGGGATTTTCTATACAAAAGGTAACTTGTTACATTGGGAGTTTTATTCCATATTAAGGTAATCGAATTCGGTTCTCTAGTTACTATTGCATGTACCATTACAGCAGCATCCTTTGAAGATTGTCCGAACAATGTAATGGTTAAAAAAAAACTACAGAATAGAAAAATAAATGTTTTCATACTCAATTATTATTGCGTGAATTTGAGATAAAGATAATAAACTTTTGTCGGGAATGCACTGGCCGGTTATTAAAAAAAATATTAATTGGTTGCGAAATATTATTTGGTGAGCAATCCAATTTATTTGTCTACATTATCTCAAAAATAAAAAATCATTTTTTAATGTATTGATTTGCTCTTACATTTTCTGCAGCAAGTTCCACTGTTTCCCAGATTCTCTTTAATTTTGTTTCTTCTTTCTTAGCATTTAATATCCACTCCAAAATACCTTTTCTCACAGACTTTGGAAATGCATTCCAGTGGGTTTGGGCAATGCTATTCTTCTTAAATAAATCAAGCATTTCACTTGGCTCTTTCAATTTATCAACGCCATCTAGTGCCTGCCAAGTGCCTGTTTCTTTAGCGAGTTCGACCATTTTTAATCCTGCATCGGCCATACTGCCTTTGGCTATTAACCGGGCCACTTTTTCCTTATTTACTTTACTCCAATTGCTTTTTGGATTGCGTTTGGCAAAATATTGGTAGTAACTTTGGGCATCCCGTTTATTAGGCTTACTGTCTATCCAGCCAAAACACAGTGCTTCATCAACTGCTTCAGGATAATAAATACTAGGTATGTCACTATCTTTTTTATAAATAATAAGCCAGATAAAATCTTTGGATTCATGGTTTTTAATAAGCCAATTGCGCCATTCCTTTTGTGACTTAGCGTGAAAATTAGGTGTGTTTTTTTCCTCCATTGTACTTTGCTTTTGACGTGCTAAAAATGAAAACATTTAAGCTTTTAAAAAGTTAAAAAATACAGACCAAATCCATAATTTTATTAAACCAATATGGCTAAAAAATTACTATATTTACACTTAATATACCATTTTATGAGGCAATTCTTCTTAGCGCTTATCTTTACCTTTTGTTTTATTACTTGCCCCTTTACCCAGGTAGTTATACCACACATTTCTGGCCAGATTGCCATTGATACTAAAAACGGTAAAATGGAATGCACCCTTGACTTAAGTAATTTGCCAACTGATCAAAATTATAAAATAGGCCTTAATAAGTTTATGCATGGCCTTACTGTCAGTGACCCTTCATCTGGTTTAATTTACGAGGCAACCAGAGATTCTAATAAAAATATTTCAAACGAAGCTTATATATTTGATCTCAATAACACAAAAAGTGAATCTTTGCCCTCCAGGCTAAAATTCCATTACATTGGCAATTTCAATGTCGCAGATAATATAGTTGAAGCATCACAAACAGGCGACAGAATGGAAAATATTGCTTTCAATGGCAAAACGATCAGAGCCAGTGAACAATCTGCTTGGTATCCAATAATATATGACGTTGACAATGCTATTATGCTGGATAAAGTTACTTACGATCTATCCATCCATTGCAATGGCTGTAAATCTATTTACATCAATGGATCTGAACCATTCAAAGGAAGCCACAATAACTTTAAATCAATTGACGCTTTCGCATTAGTGCTATTTGCAGGTGAGGTAGATTTTATCCAAAAAGACAAGACTAATTTCATGAATAGTGGTTTAAACAAAGTACAGGAAAATGCAATAGACGTATGGACTAAAAATATCATGGACTACTATGAGGCTAAATTGGGCAAGCCATATGGCAATAACATTACCTATATTTACTCTCCAACAGTATCTAAGGAGAATGCCCGGGTGTCTTTTACCTATCCTGCCATGACAATTACCGGCCACGAAAAATACAGCTTTAAAAACTATTTCAGGAATGACAATAGGCTGCGTGATAGTAGCCTTGTTCAATTTTTATCGCATGAAATGGGCCATTATTATATAGGCAATGTGCTGGTTCCAAATGGTACACTCCGATGGGCATTTCTTGAAGGAATTACAGAGTATATGTCACTCCTGGCCACCAGAGATCTTATAGGAGAAAAAACCTATCGATCGAAATTAATTGACTATCTATCTGAAATCAACGGCTACGAACCCAAGTCGTTATCCACTATTAACAATGGTGAAATCGACGAAATTTACAGATATGCGTATATGCCTTTGTTACTGTCTGCGCTGGAGAAAAAAGTAGGGAAAGAAGCTATGTGGCGTTGGCTTAGTACCCTGATCAATACGGATAGAAACATAGCCACTGACTTTACATTTTTTAAATCATCCTTATTAAAAAGTGGTATCCCTGAAGCGGATTACAAAGTTTTTGAATTTATCTGCATTAATGCAAACAATGCAAAAGAAAATGTAGTGAAAATTATCAATAAAGGATTATAAAGCCATTGAAAACAACTAGATGAGTGGATAATGAAAATAGTTGTAATCGTACTTACCTTCCCAATCTTTCAATCGAGCAACGCTAAATTCTCTTCGAACAAAGTTTTCGACCGATTGTTCCTCATTTATAGATTCATTGTTTTTTGCCAAAAGGATTACAGGAACAAATGGGGCTTTTTCAGTTAAATACTTGCAAAATAATGTATGGCCAGCAAATAAGTAAAACTCTTTTTTATAGAGTACGCAACTTATGGCTTCTTTTTCTGGGTCAATATTTACTTCAGTCTCCACTTTGTCCAGAGCTAACGTGGGCATAATGCGCAATGGGGACAACCATATTTTATTATAAGGTAGTTTGCTAATGTGTTTTTCGTACAATCCTATGATTAAGTTGGTGACACCATCAATAGTAGCTGAGGATGAATCTATGACAGCATCGAAATCTGAAAAAATACTTGGCTTTACTCCGTAGTTTTTTTCAAATCGTTCATTCTCACTCTTTCTTCTTTCTCGTTGCTCTGCTATTTTGGCTTTAATGTCCTGGGCTTCCGGTTCTCCAATTCTTTTGGCATCATCCAATACCCTTGAAGCGGCTACTTCTTCAATAGCCATAAGGTATATTTTAAATGATTTATTTACAAAATGCCACCCAAGTCTTGAATCTAGCACGTATGGCTCAGTCTGATCATTGATATCTTTGAGTCGTTGGTCTATATAATCATCGATTTCAGCATTGTTATCGGTAAATTTATTGAATTCAAGCGTATTCATTCCCTTCTCCAATGCAAGCTGGCGCTGGATCTGGCCGGTAGAAAGGTACTTAAAATTAAGCCTTTTACAAATTTCTTTAGCCACAGTACTTTTACCACTACCGAGATCCCCTGTTATAGAAAAATGCATAAATCAGTTTTGTTAATTCGTGCAAATTTAAAAAAAATTACCATGGAATCATACCCCAAAGTCGATATCGTTGTATTTTATACATTAGGGTGTTGTTTGACTATAAATTATTCAAGGTAAAACAATAAAATTTTACATCTGACTATTTATCCAGATGTAAAAAATTTCTGATTGTATTGGCCCTTTCCTTATGGGTATCTGGTCCATTTTCAAGCCGCAAAACTCCTCTGGGACATACTGCGCTGCATATGCCACATCCAACACAACTTGCCCTTACTATATCCTGACCTCTTTGAGCATAGGACTTTACATCAATACCCATTTCACAATAAGTAGAACAATTGCCGCAGCTGATGCATTGTCCGCCATTGACTGTAATTCGAAACTTTGATCTGAATTTCTGTAATATGCCCAAGTATGCAGCCATGGGGCAGCCATACCTGCACCACACCCTGCTGCCCATTATAGGGTAAAAGCCTACACCAACAACACCAGAGAATGCGGCACCAATTACAAAGCCGTAGATCGAACTTAAGGTATAGCTGTCAATGATAAGTAAATGGGCAAATCCTGTAAATCTAGTGCATAATACTGCAATTGTCATTAAAACTACAAAAGCTAAAACACCATGTATTAGCCATCTTTCAATTTTCCACGCCTTAATACTCTTATCCGAAAGTTGTCTAAATGAATCACCCGCCGTTTCTGCAAGACCACCACACCCACAT
>JAYUTD010000252.1:0-4793 GCA_043755305.1 Saprospiraceae bacterium | reverse complement strand
GGAAAATATCTTAAAGCCACTTTTTTTTACAAAATCATCAGATCATGACTTACTCAAAGTGACCCGATGGTCTATTGTTTCGTTGACATTTTTAGCGGTATTATTAGCTATGAGTAGTGAAAAGATTTATGGCTTGGTAGGTGACGCAAGTGTATTTGGATTGGTTTCGCTTTTTTTTCCATTTACGGCGGCTCTATTCTTTAATTACAGCAATAAGATAGGGGCAGTATTGGCTATGATTATGGGACCAATTGTATGGATCTATTGCAATTATATAAATGAAACAGCAATCAATCCGCTGGTATATGGAGCCATAGCATCGCTTATTGGCATGGGTTTAGGGCATCTTTACATCAAAATATTCCGGCCTCAAATTTCTTTATAAAACACTTTTGAAATAACCTTGTAATTAATTTTATCAAAAAAATGATGGGCTTTGTGGTTTTCAACCCCTGACTCAAATAGTATAAACTTACATTCGCGGTCCCCAAAGAATTTTTCTATATAGGCAAAAAATGCAGTACCAATGCCTTTTCCCGCCTGATGTGGATGGATTAAAATGTCATGAACGGTACCATACTTTTTTGAATAATCGTATTCCTGGTCAATGTCAAGTACAGCATATCCTACAACTTCTTTGCTGTCATTTTCCACGACATGAATATATTCCGGATGGGTTTCAAAATGTTCATCAAGGAAAGTGCCTAATTTCACCCACCAATTTTCCGTCCATTGCAAAGGTCCGGTGGCAAAATCCTCAATAATTTCACTATGTGAGATATATTCCACAGGACAATAAAGCCGTGCCAACTCCACTATTGCATTTAAGTCATTTTTTATTGCTTGTCTGAATACCATATTACCTTAAATCTAATTTTCTAAATACAACTTGAACCATCAGTGCAACGATCATTATATTGATAAATCCCTGTAGTAAAGTTATAAAAATTACCAACATATTACACGAACAGGGGAAAAATGAATTTAAGGATAACAAATTATTGGTGCTCTGAAGCATGGCTGCACCCATCTGGTTTAACAATGAAAAATTATGTGGATCTAAGTCGCTAGGCTTATAATGCTTAAACAAGCTTTCTGAAGCATCCAAATGCAGGATAGGATTTATTACCAACGCCATAAAATACAATACAGTGAAAAACAACCAGTCAAAGAGAATAAACAATATTATTCTAAACGGAGATTCTCCATAATTGGTGGATACTTTTAGAAACCATAGTCGGAATGTTTTTAAATAATTATTTTCTTCGTAACTCTTTCTTCTTTGGGCTTCCATTTCCAGTACATGAAACTCACTCACCAATTCTTCTTTAGCCAGGTCTTCCATGGCTCGTCTGCCTTCAACAAATATTTCAATTTGTCGATTGAAATCAGACATTGTTGTTTTATTCTTTACAGTATTTATCCAATCATGCAATTTTGGAATACACTTTTGAATATTTGGATACGATTTATCTAAGGCTATACTTTTACTTTTAGATTTAAATTCATTGCCTTCATCTTGAACCATAGAATAGAAAATATTTCTCAATCCTCTAACGGAACGAAATTCATACTTTGAAAAATCTTGTCCAGTAAAATCTACATAGCCTTGGAACGCACTGCCATTATAAATTTTCATTGTAGATTTATCCCCATCAAATTCGATCTCTCTGAAACTTACCTTACTTTGAAAAATAGATTGGGAAAATTCCACCGGGGACTTAAATTTTGCCGTTTGCAGGTAGATTTCCTGATAAAATGTACAATCTTTAAAGGTAACTAATTTGTCAAAAGTGCTATTTGCAAAATATACTTCATTGTCAAATCTATTGTCATTAAAAAATACTTCACCTTTAAAATTTGAATTTCTTGCTTTGATATCACTTGCTATACCTACGCCCACTACGCTTAGTTTATCTTTAAAAGTAGTATTACTAATTCCAAGTGTTCCAGTGGTGGTTGATGAATCAACAATAATTACATTGCCTCCAAAAATGCTATCATCCAAATTAATTTGAGCTTGAATGTCATAAATCAAAACAGATTTAGGACTAAGGGTTAAAGCTTTGGTTTCATCATCTTTGGAAAATAATTTTTTAATAAAATCATTGTCATTTCCATCGATATCAATCTTAATACGAAGGTCTTTTGTTGCAGTAAAATTTATTTTATTTCCTGAATCTGTCTTTTGTTGATTTAAACTAATTTCATTTTCCGTTATATTAATTGTATAATTGTCATCATTTGAGTGGAATTCTGAGCTTACAGGAATACCATGATGAACGTCTAACTCCAAATTTTCTATTGTATTTAGACCATCCAGGTGAATTTCTCCCGAACCTTTTATTTTAAACAATAAAATACTCCCCAGAATGGTCGAATTGGACAATTCCAGATTTGATTTATTATTGATTACAATAAGGCAGCCATCTATTTTACTCTTTTCAATGCTTATGGTTCTATAATTTGTACCTATGATTTCCAAATTGCCTTTTATGTGTTTTCCATCAAGGTCGAGGTGTTCTTTTTCTGTAGAGGCATAATTTTTGTCTATAATATACGTGGCCATAAGGTTTGCTGCTTTGTACTATTAAATGTATTAAAAATTCTTTATTAAGCCCTTATAAATTGCACAATTTTTACAATTGGCATCTTGTTTAACCCAAAGTCTAAACAAACAATTTGATTGAATCAGGGTTATAATGGGTGTCCATCGCTTATTTAAATAACCACGAGGACATGGAGGGCACGGAGATAGTAAGACATTGCATCCATCAATTATTCTATAAATATATCGTTCAATAAATAAATTATTCATTCATTTTGAAAAACTACCTTATCATCGGGGCCTCATCGGGCATAGGCAAGCAACTGGCGGAGGATTTGTCTGTGCACCATAAAGTGATCGGCACATACCACAACCATGCCATGACCCATGACGCCATAGAATACAGACATTACGATGCGCTATCAAGCGAGGAACTTACGGATCTGCCGGCGACCATCGATGGCCTCATCTATTGCCCCGGCAGCATCGACTTGCGGCCCTTTGCACGTATCAAGCCGGAAGATTTTATAAAAGATTACTCCTTGCAAGTGGTAGGTGCAGTGAAAGTCATACAGCAACTGCTGCCCAGGCTGAAGCAATCGGGCAGTGCCAGCATTGTATTGTTTTCGACAGTAGCCGTACAGACCGGCTTTCCTTTCCATAGCCTGGTATCCAGCTCAAAAGGTGCTATCGAAGGATTGACCAAGGCCCTGGCTGCAGAGTTTGCTCCCAAGATAAGGGTCAACTGTATAGCACCATCGTTGACCCAGACACCCCTTGCCGGCGCATTGCTGGCCACCGAAGACAAGATAGCTGCCAATGCGCAGCGGCATCCACTAAAGCGATTGGGCACTGCCTCTGACATAGCCTCCTTAGCCGCATTTCTCCTCTCTGACCAGAGCAGCTGGATTACCGGCCAGATCATGCATGTAGATGGCGGCATATCCTCACTCAAAGTATAACATTCACAAAAATAAATTTCCACTTCATGTATCAACTCAGACAAATCCAGAATGTACCCGCACCACTTAAAGTGGTATGGGATTTTATCTCTTCGCCAAAAAACCTAAGCAAGATCACCCCGCCCTACATGGGTTTTGAAATTACGAATGAGCCCATTGGTGACAAGATGTATGCCGGGCAGATTATAGCGTATAAAGTCCACCCTCTATTGGGCATACCCATGACCTGGGTTACCGAGATTACGCATGTACAGGAACTGGAGTATTTTGTGGACGAGCAGCGTGTAGGGCCATACAGCATGTGGCACCACCAGCATAAGTTGGCAGAGATAGATGGTGGCGTGCAGATGGAAGACATCGTGAGCTACATCCCACCGCTTGGCTTCCTGGGCAGCATAGCCAATGCCTTGTTTATCAAAAACCAACTCGACACTATATTCCGGTACCGCACCGAAGCAGTGGATAAGATATTTGGCACTTATGCCCCGCCACCAAAACACGCTGTACTATGAGCCATGCCGCTGATTTATCCCTGGCCGACATAGACCGAATCATCGAAATGGCCTGGGAAGACAGGACCACCTTTGATGCCATTACCCTGCAATATGGGTTGAATGAGCAGGAAGTCATAGCCCTCATGAGAAACCACCTCAAAAAAAGCAGTTGGCTGTTGTGGCGAAAGCGGGCCCATGAGCGAGGCACCAACAAACACGCTGCAAAGCGAAGCGCCACCGCCACAAGGTTTAAGTGCAAGCTGCAGCGATCCATAAGCTGCAACAAGATTAGCAAAAGACGCTCTGCCGCTAAGAGCCGCTGATCTTCAGACCGTCTTTTTCTTTTGGCGGGGGCAGGTCAGGGGCTTGCATTCACTGGAGCCGGTAGCGCTACTTTTTTCCAAATAGTCCCATGGTTTCATTATTTTTTTAAGTGGGATTCATACAAGTTTATCCAATCTTTTACACTCATTTTTTTCATCAATTGACCTATGAGGGCATAGGGGATATCATCCATCTTTTTAAAGCGAACACAGCTTTTGCCCATATCCAGTTTTTGCTTGCAGTGCTCGGGGTATTCGCTTACAAACCATTGCATCAAAGTAGGATCGGAATAGATACCCATGTGGTAAAAATTGATCGATTGTTTTTGGGAAGCTATGCCCGCAAAAGGGAGCGGCTCTATGGGTTTGCAATGGTAGCCCGCCGGATAGAGTGTATGCGGCACCACGTAGCCCAGGCCTCCATAGCTAATGGCCGCTTCAAATCCTTTGGGCAGGTTTTTTACAA
>JAYUTD010000251.1:0-12173 GCA_043755305.1 Saprospiraceae bacterium | reverse complement strand
AATCCGACAAATGGGATTCTTTACATTAAATGTCTAAAAAGTTATTAATTTTTAATGAAGAATTGTAAAAAAACATTATTGCTGGGACTATTTACATGTTGTATGAGTATCCTCTATGCGCAGCAGAAAGGCGTAAGACCTCTTGCGCAAGCGAGTAGCAATGTCAGTAGTGGAATTACCAGAGCCGTCGTAGTGGGTATCAGCGATTACCAAAATCCTGCCATACCTGACTTGCAGTTTGCAGACAAGGATGCAACTATATTTGCAAACTACCTAACAAGTAAGGATGGTGGCGGCTTGTTGCCAGCAAATGTCAAGTTGCTTATAAATGAGCAAGCAACTGCAGGGCAATTTGTGGGAGCGTTGTACAGCCTGCTAGAAGAAAGCAAAGAAGGAGACCAAGTAATCATTTACTTTTCCGGACATGGAGATGTAGAAAGCAGCACAAAAAATCAACCCGGCTTCCTATTGTGCTGGGATGCACCTGCCAAAGTGTATATGGGTGGCGGTACTTTTGGCCTGTCTTACCTTCAGGAAATCATATCTACCCTATCGTTGCAAAACAAATGTATGGTCACTATGGTCACAGATGCCTGCAGGGCTGGTAAATTAGCAGGAAGCAGCATTGGAGGTGCGCAGGCCACTGCAGCCAGTCTTTCCACACAGTATGCCAATGAAGTAAAGATCCTCTCCTGCCAACCCAATGAATTTGCACTGGAAGGTTTATCCTGGGGTGGCGGCAGAGGCTTATTTTCTTATTACCTGCTCAATGGCATTCAAGGTTTGGCCGATAAAAACAAAGACGAGACCGTCAGTCTTTCTGAGATAGGCAGATACCTTGAAGACAATGTTACCTCATCTGCAGCACCTCATAATCAAACACCTATGGTCATCGGCGACCGAAATGCCAAAATTGCTAATGTGAATCCTGCAGTGTTGGCATTATTGCAGGCCCAGTCTCACAATGAAAGCATCAATACTATTGCTGCAAGGGCTGTTTCTACTGATGGCACAGACATTCAGGACACCAGTATCTTAAAAAAATATTTGGCCTTCAATGAAGCGTTAAAAACCAAACATCTTTTGTACCCAAGCGAAGGTTCTGCATGGTCTATATACGAGGAAATAAAGGATGTAAAGGCCATTCAAGCCTATACCGGTTTGATGAAAAGGAACCTGGCTGCGTCTCTGCAAGATGATGCGCAGCAAGCCATCAATGACTATTTGGAATCAAAGCCAAAAGAACTCTATGACAGATGGCAATTTAATCCAAAGTATGCTATCTATCCTGAAATGCTCAATAAAGCGGCAGAATTGCTAGGCAATCAGCATTTTTATTACAAGGCTTTGAAATCAAGGGAACTTTATTTTTACGGACTCAATGCAAGATTGGAAGCAGAAAGAACAGAGTCAAGGGCACTATTTCTCAAAGCCATAAGCTATCAGGACAGCAGCTTATTGTTTGACACAGAAGCTCCTTTTGCTTTAAATGAAAAAGGGTATACCCTTTCACTTATTGACAAAAATTTGGAAGCAATAGCCTATTATGAAAAAGCACTCAACTATACCCCAAAATGGGCCAATGCCTTGGCCAATATTTGCGGAAGTTATGCCTATCTCAAGGAATATGACAAAGCCATTTCAACTTGTGAAACTGCATTGTCCTTTGACACTACGTCCATTACTGCCATTAATAATCTGGCTTTGTCTTATTTTGGTCTAAGACAAATGGACAAAGCCAAGCTTCTTTTGAAAAAAGGTATCATTATAGATCCTAATTTTCCTCCTTTCTATTCCATGTTGGGCTTAATCGGGCTTAAGGAAAATAATATCGATGATGCCTTTTACTATATGTCCAGATGTTACCAATTAGATTCTTCAGTAATTGAAACTGCGACTAATCTAGGGCGAATTCTACTCCAAAAGGGGTACAATGAAAGGGCCAAAAAGGCTTTCTTGCGGGCAAGAACTATAAATCCAAAGTCACTGGAATCCATCCAGGGTTTGATTGAATACTATTTTTATACAAGTGAATTCGATAGTGCTTCACAAGAACTGGAATCTTATGTCAAACAATATCCTGACGACAATTTTTCGCTTTACCTTATTTCGTCAATTTCGGCAGGCAAAGGCGATAAGACAAAAAGTTTAGACTTTCTGGAGCAAGCTCTGAAGAAAGGATTTAAGCAAAAGGAAACATTGAACAACGACGCCAACTTTGCAATGATCAAAAATTCACCTGAATACAAAGCTTTACTGGACAAATACTTGCCTTAATTCAAGGACATGAATCAATTTTCCTGTTACACTTCAATGCAATTTCGTTTTTTGCAGTTGCAGATTGGTAGCCAATAGCAACTAAAACAAGAGATTTATGGTATCGCAATAAAATGAGTTGTGCAAAAAACGATAGTCTGAAAAAAAAAGATTTAATTTTTCGAGAGTATACATCTATTGCAATTCCTTAAATGCAAATACCAAGCCCTTTTGTCTATTAATCTAAAGCTTTAATATGGATATAGACCCATGGGGAGTGCCACCACTTAAAAGCAGCAGTCATTAAAAGGGAAAAACGCTTCCATCTAATAAGTTGGGCTTGCTGAAAAAGTCAGATGTATGAATGCCGTAAAAAATTCGTCGCAAACGAATTTAGGCCTGAACTGCAAAATACTTTTTGCAGCATGGATTAAGTTGTGAAAAGATGTAAAAATACCTCGAGCTGAAGCTGGTGAAGTAGAATGTGTGCAGCTGGCTAATATAAAAATTGCACTTTCTATGTATAGAAAGTGCAAGGGTTTTGAAGCTTTTCTTCAAATTACCGTGCACATATTTGACAATATTTAAACCTATTAAGTTTAAAATCAAATTTTTATATGTTTTTCAGTATGCCCTAAGTAATAAATACTCCACTTCGGATTGAAGTTTATTGTCCATGTTTTGAAAAAAGGACTGTAAAAAGCGTTCAGAAGAATCATACGAAAATCCATTGGTACGTCAAATATATATAATCAAAAAACTATTGCAGGGCTAATCCACCATTTTTTCTTAAATATCCCTTCTTCCATACAATTCAATGATATATTGTACCAAAAGAATCCCTTATCTATTATAAGGGAAGAAAAAAGCTTCATTCAAAATAAATTTGAATGAAGCTTCCTAATTAATCTAAAAACTATTCTAAATTTTTTCGGCTATTTTCTTTGCCATTTTATTTTGTCCCATCCTCAAACAGAACGCAGCGTAGTTCATTCTTAAAAGATCATTCATAGGCGAAAGAGCGAGAAGTTTTTCATACTTATTGTAAGTGGCCAATAGCATATTATTGTTTTCGTACGCCACAGCTTCCATCATGCCTTTTACCACAGGGGATGCAGCATCATAGATGTCAGAATCTTTGCAACTTTCTTCAATTTCCATTGCCAGCTCATCAGAAACAAATTTGAATGTCACCGGTTGACTGATGGCTTTCTTCTTACCAGCAAATACTTGCCAGTAATATGTTTTGGATTTATCAAGACCGGAAAAATCAATATTGATGTAATTGTACTTAGCGACTTCACTGTATACCATTTTCAAGTCTTCATCTATGACACAGAATAAATATTCTTTAACATCTTTTTGGGCGACCCACGATATTTTAGATTTGCCGGCTTTGTAAAGGCCGCCTGGGCAAGCAGGTTGAATGGTCATATCTTCTGCTAACCAGCCTCCAGCTTTACTAGGATCTGTTGCACCCCAACTGCCTGTCTTTCTTGGATCTGTTTCGCCCCAACCACCAGCTTTACTTGGATCTGTAGCACCCCATCCCCCCGCTTTGCCAGGGTCTGTAGCACCCCAACCACCGGTTTTCTTTGGATCTGTGGTACCCCAGGCTCCTGTCTTCTTAGGATCTGTTGCGCCCCAACCACCATTTTTCTTTGGTTCAGTCACACCCCAGCCGCCTGTCTTCTTAGGGTCTGTAACACCCCAGCCGCCTACTTTGCCAGGATCTGTAGCGCCCCAGCCGCCTGTCTTCTTAGGATCTGTAGCACCCCAACCACCTGTCTTCTTAGGGTCTGTTGCCAACCAACCATCGCCTTTGGTTTTGGGGTTAAGTATTTTCCACTCTCCGCTTCTGGCCGCATCAATGGTGATGGCTAAAGAAGCTTTTAGGAATTCTGCAAACAATGGGTCAAAGTTCAAGCTAGTAATTGAGGTCTCGGCACTTTCGTTACTAGGTAATTCAACTGAGCCAGATTTATCTAGTCTGGTGAACCGATTTGCAGCCAATACTAAAACAGATCCTCCTTTTGGAATAGTGACTTTGGTCTTTCCGTCATATGCGTTTCCAGGCTCGACGGCTTTAGTAATACCTTTTGCAGAATAAGTTGAAATTTTTCCTGAAGTTTCAACTATAAGACAAGGAGGATTCTGAGCCATTCCCTGCAGCTGTGTTAATAAAATTAACAACAAAATTGTCATTAGATTTCTCATGTTATATGAATTGCTTTGATTAAATAAACTTGTTTGTTGAATATAGAATCCACTTTTTTACGACATTTTTGTCAATAATAAAAACAATGGAGTCATAAACGTGCATTTGTCCCCGGGTAGTCTCTACTATAGTTTTTGGCTTCCCGTGTACCTGTATTACTTTTTCATCGGTATCTCCTATTTTGATGCCGGTCATGGTCTTCCCTTTATAGTTGTCTGCCGTCATCAAAAATGCAGTTCTTTGTTTATTGGTATTGTCCTGGTTTAAAAAAATCTTTGATTTGGAGCTGTCCGGAACAAATTGAAAGAAGGTTTGCGTAGGTTTGATGGCCAATACCTTTTTATCATCAATTTTTGGTTTTTTAAAAAATGATTTTAATGACTGCTTTCCTATCGTATCAGAACTGAAATCAAATATAGTCCTTGTGGTGTCTATTTCTACTCCATTAAGAATATCTAAATTCGCTTTAGCCAATTTGCTGCCTTTGTCTTTAGCTTGAGTAAACTTCTCACGGGCAACTGCATCATTACCGGTCACTGCGCTAATGATACCTTCCAACACTGCAATATCCAGGATGGTCTTGGCATATTTTATTGGATTCTTGTTTGCGATGGGTTTTGCTTCTTCCTCCAGATAAAATTTTGCTTTGGCAAAATCTTTCTTCAATGCATATACATTTGCTTTGTTTAAATACGCCGGAGCATAATTTGGGTCTAAGCTGGTGGCTGCATTGAAAAAAAGGATTGCTTGATTGAAAGCATCATTGATCTGCTGGATAACAGAGAGGCTAGCATCCTTGCTTCCACCAAAGTCAATGTCCAGTTCCGATACATACTTAAATTTCAATGAATCCTTATTAAAAAATGATATGGCGTTTTCTACAGCTATAGTACCAAGATTGTTGTAAATCTCACGGCTTTGGTATTGGCTAAGGATGTATTCATAGTAGTTAAATGCAAGATTGTCTTTAGAAACAGCAGCCAGCAAATTGGCCATATCAAAAGCATCGACCAAAGCTTCCAATCTTTTGGCACTTCTGCGTCCCAATTCAATTCTATCCGTTTTTGAAGGATAGCCCGGTACATTTTCACCCATGCCATACTCCTTATATAGATCTCCGATTATTTCGCCGCCTTTATTAAACATGCCTAAACCTGCAGTGTATGCTAGAAAACCACCAAGATAATCAGCTTCAGTTTCGTTTGTTATGTCATCATTCACAGATATAAGGGATTTGCCAACTGCCAAATCTGCGTTTGTTCTGGCAAATCCATCGCGCCAGGCGTGTTTTTCATAATAATGGGTCAATTCATGGCCTAATAAAAATGCTACTGCAGCGTCACCATGTTTTTTGCATACGTTATATGCTTTTTTCTCAATGGTTATTTGATTGGAATTGTATTCAATACTGGCCACACGACCTTCTACATCTTTCAGGAAAAGTTGCGGTACCGGATGCCTAAAATCTCCTCTTGCTTCGACCAATTTATTATAAATACCTAAGATCTGTTTAAAGTCTTCTGTATGATTTAAATTTTCATCAGGGTCGCCTTTGATTTCCCCGGCATTAATTAATGGCAAAGTTCCAAAACTTCTTATTTGGGCGTTCAGATTTACTTGAACCAAAAGTATAAAAAACACAAAAATAGTTAGGATAGAGTTGTTAATTTTATACATATTTTATTTATTTGAAAATTATTGGTATTTATGTTGTCTATACACGAAATTAAAAAATATTTTTTTTGATTGTGTAATGAGAATGAAATTTCATCCTGTCCTACCCTATCGTTTATCATAGATTTCAATGTCTTCATTTTATAATTTTAAAGTAAATGGTTTTGGTTCCAACTTCTTCCTCACTGGTTCTTTTAACCGGAATTCCTCTGGTAGTAGTACTATCAAAAGTTTGGGCCAGCATTTTTTCAAAAGGATCTAAATTAACTATGCCTCTTTTCGACCGGCCTTGATTGCTGATGATACCAGAAAGATCCTGAGATGTTTTGGAAGCAATCAATTTAATGGCTTCATTGCCATAAGGTTCGCCAATCATTTGGGAATCTGAGGTAAAGGTTTGCCCGGCTTTAACGTAATATTCTTCAGGTGAACGATCATTTTTTAAATCAGGAAGTATAATATTTAATCCATTGTCCGGTTGAATGTCAATCAAAGAAATATATGCACCGGATATACCATTATTGGTAATTTTAAATTTCACACATGAGCCTTCCTTTACCTGAAGGTCAACGCTGCTGTTTTGCGGAAGTACAATGCCTGTTGCGCAATCAACAGGGATAAGTTCGACACTGAAATCATAGGGTGTATTCTGGCTTTCATAAGACCGCAAAAAATTCCCTTGGGCATATGATCTTATGGCAAGCTCCATATCTTTCTTCATGGCTACGAGGTTGGCTTCATCATAAATTTTTTCAGCCAAAATAGTACCATCTCCGGTAGCGAGCTGAAGGCAATGATCGTCTTTGCATTCAGCAAAAAAGAGTTCAGCACTGCTTTCTACTGGTGCCACAAGCGGCATAGAGAGAAGTTCCTGCACCGTCTTAGACCACACACTCTTAGCGCTCAGCTTGGAAGCAATACTCACTTTCAATGCAGGATAAGCCTTACTTATCACTTTGATGGTAAGCAATTCATTTTCACCCATCTCCACAGGTACGTCGGTTGTAATCACTGAATTGCTCAACATGGCCGTGGTTACTTCACCGCGGCAAATCGCTTTCTTTTTATCATTTGAGTATAACTCCACAATGCTGCCTGCAAATACGTCGCTCAAAGTACCAACCTCAGCTTTTATGGTGTTTTTGTTTATGGAAGCAATTTTATAATAGTCTTTGACACTATTTATCTGCCCTCCAAATACTTGTATGTTGTCGGGTCCTTCCCATTGGGGGTTTTGTCTGGGCGCCAACACTTTCATTTTCAACTTTACTTTAGCAAAGATCTCGCCGAAAGTGCTTTCCGTTTTCAAGTTTGCCAATACAGACGTTAAGGCATAGGTCAAACTACCTACCGGCCTTGCTTGATTGTCCATCGTCTCATAATTCAATTCTCTGGCACTTGCTCCATAAAAACATGCCATTGGGGCTAGATTCTTTTCTTTAGTCTTAGCTATTGTCATACTGGTTTCTGCCGTATTCACCTGTGTAAATGATTCGGGTGCCATAATAGTGGCTGTCCCTCTTGCCTTGCCCATACCCCTGACTCCTGTGCCGGAGTGGCAAGAATCCAGTACAAGAATCAATTGACCTTTAATGCCACACTTTGTCCTTATTTTATTTGTTAGCTCCCCTATAGTGTCATCTCTAAGCAATCGCTCCCCTTCGTATACGCCTTTTTTAAATTTCATCGGGGAATCATAAGGTACGATAGCTTCATCCAGCTGATCGATCTCATCGCCACTGTCATCCAGAACTTGCTGGCCGTGCCCGGAAAAGTGGATGTATATGATATCGCCTTGCGTGAGTTTATCTGTGAGTGCTTTGATAGACGCCACAATTCCATCTCTGGTAGCTTGTTCATCTACTATTATGCTTATGTTTTTTGGTAAGAAGCCGATAGCTATAAGTGCTTCATTGACATGAATAATGTCATTTTTACTGGATATAGCCTGCCAACCGCCCGCCGCCGGATAATTGCCTACTGCTATGATCAAGCCATATTTTTCAGCCCTTACAGCTAAGATTTTACAGAAAGTAATAGTTATAGTAAGAATAACTTTCTTTGCATGATTTTTATTTTCACAGTTATGCATTAAACCACAATTTTACGCCGAACAAGCCCCTGGTTTTTAATCAGACCAACCGTCATTTTCTTAATATGTCGTAAGAAAGACTGATAAAATAACCCAGTTCATATTTTTGGGCCAAAGGCAAATTATTTGAGATACTGTCATAGGTATCCCCTACTTTAAATCCACTGGCAAGTCTATTGACCTTAGCGCCCATCAAGCCTGCAGTTAGTAAAAAACGCTGAGACTTGCCTACTATCATAGTTGGTCCTGCAAAAAATGTAGCAGACTGAACAGTAGCACCGCTTTGCAATGGAAATCCAATCCCAAATGATCCGCCAAAATTTATATTCCTGATCGTTTTCTTGTAAGCGTGGGCAAAAGACACAAACAATGGTACAAAATCATCCAATTCATCCCCTACAATCTTATTGTTGATGACTGAGTAACCATATGTCTTATTCTTCACTTTACCAAATGCCAGACCCAGTCCACCTGAAATTTTCCAGCCGCCCTCTACCGGAATGGTTTGCTTCAACTTTTTATACTCTTTATAAATATTTACCCCATTGTTTTTGGAGATTACTATTTCAAAAGAAACCTCATCGTTTTGTGCCTGTACCGGTGGAAATGAATAAGTAAATATATTGCTCTTCATTTCTTCATGGGCTTGCCTGAGAGTAGCCATCAAGGAAATGTTTTTCTCGCTAAAATCTTTTGAAAAGGCAATTTCCGCAGCCTTACTAAATTTATGGGTTGCGTTCTTTTTGATTTCATTTTTGATAGAATCCGATGAATTATGGATAAATTCAAATTGCTGGTCTATTTCTTCATCAATGAAAGATGCAATGCTTTTGGAAAAATTCTCCCACTTATCAGCCAATGCAATGTACCGTAATCTGGCAGTATTGTATTCCTCCACACTATTTTTGATATCTTCTTCTTTTTTCATACTATTCACAAGATCATCGATCACTATGTCTTCTCCCTTGCTTTTGGCAAAAGAATAGTTGATCTCTTCTTCGATGAGTTCTTTTATTCGGGATGGCTTTAAGTATTCATTTGTCTTTAGGTCATTGATATCTGCCAATGCCAATTGCTGGCTTTGGCTGGTGGTTTTGAATAATTCGAGTTTCTTATAGGCATTGTTGAGGCTATTTTCCACTTCATTGAGTTCTTCTGTAAGATCTGCGAATTCTTGCTTTGCATTTAGAGCCGCCTCAGAAACCTCGCCTCTTGAGCCTGGTACACCACCAAATGCACTTTGTATGCTTGATCCTAACTTCAATCCACCCAACAGGCCGGATAATCCCGAAAATCCTCCACCGCTACCCTCCGATAATTCACCTCCTGCCAGACCAAGGGAGGATTGCTCATAATCAATTTGTTTTACAATGACCTCTGCCTTCATAATGTAAGGATTGAATTCCACTACATTGACGTATATATTGTCACCTTCCCTGACAGATGGCTTCAGGATGGTTTGCCCATTTTTCTTATAGGTGATTACATTGTTAAAAAGATCATATTCCAAAATAAGATCCGAATCCTTCTGACCAAATGCCAGCGCACAAAAAAATAAACTAAAAAAAACAAATAATTGCTTCACAATACAAATATTTAGTTGGTTAGATATTTTTTATACTCTCAAACATCTGAAAGTATAAGTTTGTACTTTAATATAACCAAATAGCTAAACAATGTTACCGGGGGACTACATTAACAAATATAATTATTTTATCCATAAACAAAGCAAAACACATTTATATTTTTTTAAACTTTAAGTATAAATTTTAAATTTCTTTTAGTAATATATCCAAAATAGCTCGATAATAAGGTAAAGAGCCCCTTAATACGCTTACCAAAATATGAAGGGCGCTCCTTTATGTATAAAATAATTTTACTTGCTTCGGTCAACCACCGAAGTACTTGCTAAATATAAGTAAACATCCCCCAAACCTATCTTTTGAAAAATTTACCTGATCTAACCCAAATTCTAATATAAATATTAAATTTGTAACTAATTTATTAAACGCTTGCCATTGACTGAAATTGAGTTAATCCAAAATCTGGCTTCAGAGCCAAGTGCTCACAATAAGGCCCTTGCTTTCTTATTTACAGCAAGGCTTTATAAAGAC
The DNA here is from genome assembly GCA_043755305.1 of Saprospiraceae bacterium. Taxonomy (GTDB): domain Bacteria; phylum Bacteroidota; class Bacteroidia; order Chitinophagales; family Saprospiraceae; genus JADKBO01. The sequence goes on along the minus strand of JAYUTD010000251.1, from coordinate 1,819 downwards.
CCGGTGGTATCTTATCTGAAATCCAAAGGTTTGACCAATGATGAGTGTAATATACTCTGGACTGACATTATAGTCAAGTTTGGACTCTTGGTAAAAAAAGGAAAATATGTCCATCAAGGAAAACTCGAGGGCTACCTCAAAAACCTGGCAGGCTATGTAATGCTCAATTACTTCAGGTCCTCCAAGAAACACCATACCGATGAATTAACCGACCAATTGACCAAAGATGTAGCAGTAGAGCATGCGACCTCCAACCACCAGGAGTTGAAAATACTAATCAATCATCAACTCTCGAAAATAGGAGAAAATTGTAAAGAGATACTTTCTTTATGGGCCCAAGACTACTCCATGGGCGAAATAATGGCCAAAATGAAAATAATAAGTGTAGAAGCTACCAGAAAAAGGAAACACATTTGTCTTTCGAAGTTATTAGACAATATAGCAAACGATCAAAACGTATCCAAGCTCTTTAAAGAATACTATTATGAATAACACACATGGAGATTAATACCAAAGAAAATATCATCAAAGACCTCATTTATGAGCACGCTTCAAGGGAAAAACTTCAATCTTTGTCAAGAAAGAAGACTATCCATCTTTATGTATGGAGAGCGGTAGCCGCGGTCACCATCACAGCATTATCTATCTTTGGTCTTAAGTCGCTACAAAGCAGTGGCGATAATAGAGCTTTACTGGTTTCTTCAACCTATGCGTTTCCAGCCGTTGCGAAATCAAGATCTGCGCAAACCGCCATTGTTGATGATTATATCAATGAATTGAATAACAAAGAATATAAAAAAATCCTCGCTCTACTCAATAAACCCGACTTGTCTGAAAAAGATCTTTATGTCAAAACCCATCTTTTATTTGTCCTCGATTCCCTGGATACGGCAGAGAGCATTATTGCTAAAACAACCTGGACAGACAACTACAATAAAGAAGAAATGCAATGGGTAGAATTTCTAATCAAAACAAAAAAAGGAGAAAGCAAAGAAACCCTTACCATTTTTGCACGCTCACTGAGCGAAGCTTATCAGGCAAAATCAGCAACCATATTGGCAAAGTTGAAATAATCCACTTTCTGCCTTCATTTTTACCATTGAAAAAGCAATACACCTTTGGGAGATATTACATGTCTCTGCCTGAGAATGTCGCGCCTGGCATAATTTCTCTTGGCCGCATCAGCTTTATACTAATACATATGGATTCTATATTAAAACTGTAGTTATTTATTTTCAAAAAATAGTCAATGGATGGCTAGGCATAATCCTATTGCTTCAAAATAGTATTGGTTTTTGATTCATTCCTGCCGCGGTATCACTACCCTATATACCATTCGTAGAAAACTGGCGCTAAGTCAATGGCAAGCAAATACTGCAAAAAACATGAATGCGGTACTTTGGCACCAAGCAACTAAATAAAATGTAAAACATCTGCAGGCCGGCATTTTGTCTAAGAGACAGACTCCTATACAAAGACACGGCGGAGATACATTTTGGGAAAAACTATTGACTCCCTGCGGGATTTGACATCTAAGCTACCGGTCAACCAATAAAAAAAGCCCCATGACCGGGGCTGTATTTAAAACTAATTCATACAACTAAATATACTAAACCTATGTGCATTTCTGTGCGCTTTTAGCCAGTCCTATGCAACAACATTATTTTTTCAAAAGCATATCGTACCAAAACCTTTCAAAAAGGTTGGCCAATTCTTTGTTTTGTGGATCTTGCGCTATTGCGTTAAGTCCGTAGAAAAGGCCAAAATTCTGCATGCCTTTGGACTCCAAATCGCTGACAGCATAGACCATTTCCGATGT
>JAYUTD010000250.1:0-12201 GCA_043755305.1 Saprospiraceae bacterium | reverse complement strand
TAGCAATACCTGTTACTTCTCCAGACTTTGTAAATGTAAATGGCTACCAAAATACCTTTACTAGCAATGGCCTTGACATCTCAGAAATAATAGGCAATAGCTTAACTATAGAAGCAGACAACTATGCCAGATTACAACCTGAGGTGACTACCATGAGTTGGTCATCTGATAAACTTATTAGTGTAGGAAATACAGAACCACTCTTTACCATTGTAGCCAAAGCGACAAAATCTGGAATGCTTAGCTCAATGTTTTCCATTGGTTCAGCTATTACTAAAGCTGAGGCGTACATCAATGACCGTACCATCAATTTGAACCTCAATTTCACAAAAGAAGCTGAGGAACAATATTCTTTGTATCAAAATGAGCCAAACCCTTTCAAGTCATCCACTACAATAAAATATGAATTGCCGGTTGCTGCAGCAGTAACGTTTACCATCACAGACCTTACTGGCAAAACTATATTTACAAGAAAAGTTGATGGCATCAAAGGGTTGAATTCTATAGAATTAAGTAGAAGAGAAATCCCGGTAAGTGGCATCCTCTACTATCAAATGGAATGTGAAGGCTTCAAAACTGTCAAGTCAATGATAGTGATTGAGTAGATAAAAAATAGATCAAGGTTTATTATAGAAAAAGAGAGCTGGTATTGGCTCTCTTTTTTTTGTTTGAAGCCAATGGGCAACCATTTTTTAGCGGTAAAAACATTTGATTATATAGCTGGCAAAACTACATGGCGATTTTCAGCCTATTTACCCACCCTTAAAAGGAAGAATCAGTATTTACTTTCAGCCAAAGCCATGTTGTCGCCCTTACTTATCTGAGTCAAAATTTTATCTACCGTCGCAGCACCAAAGATATTGCGGTTTATAACTCCAGTGTTGCCAAAACATTTTGTTATTGCACTATTGCTTTAAAAAAAATATGATTGAAAATATATAGCCTTACCGTTTTTTGTTTTTTGAAAAACATTTTAAGAATATAGAGCCTGGTTTTCAAAAATTGATTTGTTTCATTTTATACTTTTACCTATCAATATTTATAGTGTTTGGTGAAAGATAAATAGAGGATAAGATGGATAATCAATTTTCAGCTATTCAAGTTTAGTTAAGGAAAAACCAATAGAAGTTAATAAATTTGCCAAATAAAAAAGTATGGAATAAACACAAACGAAGTTAAAAAAATAGAGGAGCGTATGATTGTCCAATTATTTAAGCTGGGAGCCAAGTAAAATATAAAACTTAGCCATCATTCTAGAAAAAAGACCGGCCGTACTTAAATGATAAAATTGCAGGAAGAGCTAAGTAAAGAAACGATACTATTGTTGGTGATTTAATACTTTCAATTAAGGGCAAAAACTAAAACCTAACACCTGCTGACAAATTGATAAAATTAAGTTTCGAGTCTTTTTTTGTTTTAAATATATTGAATAGACCATGTTCGTACTCTAAGTCAATAGTTAATATACCAAGGGTAACTCCAGCGCATGTTGCGATTCCGGCTATTCCGTCGTTGACTTCAACGTAGCCATTGTTTATATATTTTGGTAATTTAAGTAAGTCATTGTTATAATTATTGACAAACATCAATGACCCTTGCAGTTTTGTACGGAATAAAAAATTTTGACTAATTTTAATAACATCAAAACCCAAACCTACTTTTGCTTTCATATAAGACAAATCATCACCTCCAATAAAATTAAAACTTTTATTGGAAACAAAGTCCATAGTACCATACTCTCCAGTAAAGAGAAAATACATATCGTCAGAATTCAATCTGGCATTGGCGCCTATTACATAACCATAATGGGCCTCGCCGGAGCCAGTCACTATATTGTCTTTTGAAAAAGCCATTGAAGGCCCGGCATATAAGTTTATCCCAGCTTGTCCAAAGACAGCATAAGTGTTAAGTACCGTTAATATGCTTAGGATTGTAATTCTCATCTATTTTATTAATGTTAGTAAATGAAGTGTCCATTAAAGCCTAAAAAAGAGCTTATCCTGACCAACTCTACTATTTTTATAAAATAAGCTAGCTGATAATCAATCAATTAAGTATTGAAATTCACTAGCTATGCTGTGTAAAAGTACAAAGATAATCAAAAAAAATGTCGGAAAGGTGGTACCCGTCCGACATTATTTACTATTTGCATATCTATTTGCCAGATAGCAATTATTATTTCTTTGCCATCAAGTTAATCTGAACAGAGAAATTATCATCGATAAATTTGTCTTTCAAATTGTCAAAGAAGGTTTTTGAACCATATTTGATGTTAAAATCTGTTCTATTGATGTTAAATGGAGCTGTAGTTACACTTACCATTGTTGCATCCATTTTTACATTTGCTTTGAAGCTAACTTCCTTTGTTACATCTTTAATGGTCAAATTTCCATAGATCAAGTGAGTCGCAGTGCTGTCACCCATTACGCCAGCAACCTTAGTCAATTCAAATTTTCCTGTAGCGAATTTTGGTGTATTGAAAAAATGGTCTTCTTTGCCTTTTTCCAGGCCTTTTAAGTGTCCTTCCAGTGCTGCTTTATCTTTGCCTTTTAGGTCAGTGACATTTATTGAATTCATGTCAAGTACAAAAGAACCTGCAGTAATATTGCCTCCTTTTACACTTACACTTCCTTCTTTAACTTTGATGGTACCAATGTGCTTGCCTGCTGGCTTACTACCGACCCAATTTACCATAGTGGCAGTTGTATCAAGATTGAATGTTACTGCATTGGTATCCACTGCTACTGCAGCCGCATCACCTGTGGTAGTTTCTTCAACTTTTTTGTCACCTTTGCAGGAAACAAAAGAAGCAACCATAGCTACACATAAAACGATAAAAAAATTCTTAGACATATTTTTAATATTTGTTTTTGTTAATGACCTAGATAACGCATATCTCTAGGTAAAGTTCTCTTTATTGTATTAATAGATGATAACAGTTAGCAAATGAATCGTTAATTAGACAATCAGTGCCATGCTTATGCCATGCTAGATCTATTTCGATATTAATTTCCTATCTTCGCCTTACAAATTTACCAATGGTAGAATACCGAAAAGAACGATTAGACAATGGACTTACTGTAATAGTACACGAAGACCATTCTTCACCCCTTGTTGCCATTAATGTGCTATACAAAGTTGGGTCAAAAGACGAGTCAGAAGAAAAGACAGGGATTACCCATCTATTTGAACACTTAATGTTTGGGGGTTCTGCCAATGTGCCGGACTTTGACGAACCCATTCAACTGGCAGGTGGCGAAAACAATGCTTTTACCAATTCAGACATAACAAATTTTTATAATTTATTGCCTGCTGAAAATATCGAAATTGGCCTTTGGCTTGAAGCAGATAGAATGCATAAGCTGAAGCTTAATAAGAAGTCACTTGAGACACAAAAGAAGGTAGTCATTGAGGAGTTTAAAGAAACTTGCCTCAACGAACCTTATGGTGATGTATGGCACCATCTGTCTGCAATGAGCTACGAGGATCATCCTTACAAGTGGCCTACTATAGGTAAAGATATTAGCCATATAGAGCAAGTTTCTCTGGAAGACGCTGCTGATTTTTATAAAAAATTTTATGGCCCGCACAATGCGATTTTAGTTTTATGCGGCAACATCACGTATGAGCGGGGATTTGAATTGGCCAGAAAATGGTTTTCGAGTATCAAAGGCCGGGAAACGAGCCCATTGCAATTGGCTCAAAAAGATGCAAAAGTTGTTGAAAAGGCCAAAACAATTGCTGCAAACGTGCCCTCAAAAGCCATATACATTGCCTTTAAAATGCAACACAGATTGCATAATGATTTTTATATTACGGACATTATTTCTGATATTTTAAGCAGTGGACGGTCTTCCAGATTTTACCAGAATCTGGTTAAAGAAAAACAATTGTTTAGCTATATTGATGCCTACATTTCAGGCACTACTGATCCGGGCTTGCTTATCATAGATGGAAAATTGATGGATAAAGTTTCTATTGAACAAGCCCGCGAAGCCATTTGGGAAGAATTGGATCTTTTAAAAGAAATCCAACTTACGGAGAGAGAACTTGAAAAAATCAAGAACAAAGCGGAAAGCAACCTTATATTCTCTGAAACCAATGTGGCCAACAAGTCCATGAGCCTTGCTTACTATGAATACTTAGAAAACATAGACCTAATCAATACTGAAGTCAATATTTACAATAATATTACCAAAGAAGACCTTCAAAGGGTTGCCATAGAAATGTTTGACAAAAATACGCACGCAGAAGTTATTTATGTACCCCATTAACCAATCTGGAATAGAGCCAGCCAAAGTATTTACATATTTGCCAAACAACTCATTTGCTAATTGCCCATTAAGTCATTGTAAATATTCATGTATTGTTTTGCGCTGTTGATCCATGAAAAATCGGCTTTTACAGCGTTGTCCCGTATGGTATTCAACAACTTAGGAGATTTATAGAGATGTATGGCTTTGTTTAACTCTTCAAATATGGTATAGAAATCAAGACCGTTAAATTTTAGGCCAGTGCCATTGTCCCCATCAAAATAGGTGACACTGTCTTTCAAACCACCAATATTGTGCACAATTGGTATGGTACCATATCTCATGGCATACATTTGATTAAGGCCACAAGGTTCTACCCTTGAAGGCATAATCATAAAATCAGAACCTGCATAGATTTGATGAGATACAGATTCGTTGTAGGAAATCATGACCGCTAGTTTATCGGGGCGATGATGGGCTAAAAGGCCCAACTGATATTCTACATACTTGTCCCCTGTACCGAGAACTATCCAGTTAAATGGAAGTTCTCTGCGAAGCGATTCTTCTATAAGGCCCGGCAATAAATCAGCTCCTTTTTCTCCGGCAAAGCGTCCTATAAAACTGATCAGCGGCAATTCCGGATTGAGGGATGTATTTTTGATAAGCGATTCTTTATTTTTTACCTTAAATGCCGTCAAATCTTTTTTTAAATTTACGGGCAGATAGTCATCGGTCACAGGATTCCAAACATCCCAGTCGATGCCATTGAGCAGGCCTACACATTTGTGGCCTTCTTGATTGAATAAGGCTTCTAGGCCCATAGAGTTGTATTTAAGCTCTCCCATATAAGAAGGCGATACAGTAGTCACCTTCCAGGCACATTTTACTGCTGAAGCAAGCGGATTGATCATATTTGCCCAATCCAACATGCCTGCTTTCCAACTATCAAATTGGGGCAACAAATAATGCATCGCCCATGGAAATACGCCCTGGTACCTTTCATTATGAATGGTAAATACAACTGGTACATAAGAGAGGCTTCTGTATCCTTCGCAATGCTGCATAATAAATGGTATAAGGCCGGTATGATGGTCGTGACAATGTACCAAATCAGGTGTATTTTCTTTGTTGACTATGAAGTTGAGGTAGGCTCGCTGGAAACAAATATGGCGTTGTACCTCATCATTGAAAAAACCACCCTCTGCACTTGAATAGACACCATCTCTATCAAATTTGCCCGGTATATCAATCACATAAAGTTTGAAACCCAGATTGGCGTCTGTGACCTCTGCGACACCGTAGTCTATTCTTTCCTGGTGAAGATAAAAATTAGATACGTGCTTATAGGCGTAATTTTTGCCTTGAAACCATTTCATATTGTATTTAGGAATGAATACGGAAACCTCAGTATTGAGCTGATTGAGGTATTTGGGAAGTGAGCCTACAACATCGGCCAATCCACCCACTTTTGCACATGGATAGCATTCCATTGAAACAAAATGAATGTTCTTCATAAATTTTCTTTTTTAAAAAGTGTTTATTCTTGCGATTCAATATTGAATTTCTAAAAATATAGAAATTTTTGATAACCAAATAAAAAGTTTTGCAAATATGTGTTATTAATTAAATAATGCTTTTAAAGTCAGGAATTTATAGTACATTTGCCCTTCAAAAAAAATTACCATGGGTAGAGGAGACAAAAGAACAAAAAGAGGGAAAATTTCAAACAGGTCATATGGAAAATCAAGACCTAGAAAAGATAAAAAAGCAACCGTTAAAAAAGCCTAGGATTATTTGGCAACTAGCCAATTCCCTCATGCTAATTATTTCATCATATAATTAGCTTGTTGCCATATTAGCTAATTCACTCATTGGCTATTTAGCACATTCTCAAATTAGCTAATTCACCTTACAACTTAACCTTGCCATTGAAATAATTCAATGCAGCTTGGATAAATTTATCATTATTGGCTTTTAGTCTTGCGCTTGCACCGTAGTCACCATTGGTTTTGAGGTATTCGTATTGCTGTTCTAGCATCTGCACAGCTCGGGTGAGGTATTTTATTTTTAGTTGGCCGGTATTTTCTTTAGTAGCGATGTAGGTTAAAAATTCCTTCGACCATGTATTAATATCTGGTTTTGTTACAAGGCTTACTTTATTCCTTAAAATTTGTTGTGTAGTAAACTCCGTAATATATTTGTCAAGTGAGTAATAATCTTTTTCCAGAGACATACTGTCACTGGCGATGAAGATTTCCGGCTCTATGCCAGTGCATGAGTAAACAGTTCTACTTTTGGATAAAGTCTTAAAAGGCTTTGCATATGAAGATTTCTGCGCTTTTTCCGGTTCGAATAGCGATCGGTTATAGACTTCATTGTCGTATTCCTTCATATTGGTGAAATCCTTTTGAATGCATCTTCCACTGGGAGTATAGTATCTTGCTGTTGTAAGCCTAAGTGCACCGCCGTTGGATAGATTGAATTGCTCTTGCACCAAACCTTTACCAAATGTTTTACGGCCTATGATGATGCCTCTGTCATGGTCTTGGATGGCACCGGCAATGACCTCTGATCCTGAGGCCGAGTTTTCATCTACTAAGACGGCTATTTTGTCAATGTCATTGAAGAAAGCTTTCCCATTCGTAAGGTAATCTTGTCTTTGATTGTTTCGACCTTCTGTGTATACTAAGAGTTTGTCTTTTTCATAAATCAATTGATTGAGTATTTTGGTGGCTTGTGGCAGATAACCGCCTGGGTTGCCTCTCAGGTCTATGATGAGATGTTTCATCCCCTTCTTGTCATGTAAGTATTCAAGATTGGTCATAAACTCATTGTAGGTATTGGAGCTAAATTGGTTAATCAATATATATCCCACATCATCTTTTACCATATAGGCCACATCTGCGGAGTGGATGATAATGTCATCGAGCTTAACCAATTTGATAAGCGTAGTGGAATTGCCTTTTCTTTTGATTTCAACCTTTACCGTTTTGGTTGACCTAAGTTTTTCTCTTATTTTATCAAAGGGCATTTTTACACCAGCCACTGATGTGTCATTTACAGCTATGATCTGGTCAAATTGATGCAGGCCAGCCTTGGCTGCCGGAGAGTTTTTTACTACAGTCAGAATTACCGCAGTGTCTTCAAAAAAATAACTTTCTATACCTAGGCCATTGAATTTACCTTCCATACCTTCTGACAATTCTTGTATGTCAGTAGGCGGGATATAAATGGAATGCGGATCAAGTTTAGACAGCATGGCATTGACTGCTTCTGTAACCAACTCATCGCTATAAACACTATCAACATATCTGGATTCTATAAATCTGATGATTTCTTCTACTCTACCGAGCGATACATCATGCTTACCATCTATTTTGGAAATAAAACGTTCTGCTTTATCATTCATCTTATAGCCAAGCAATATACCGATTGCTACCATTGACGCTAAAAGCAACGGTTGTAAATACTCATACTTTGGTTTACCTTTGCCTTGACCAGCCGATTTATTTTGCTCCATAATTTACCACAAGTTGTAAATCTCTCTTTATATTATACTCAATCAATGCATATACCTTGCCAAATTTAATTTTAAATGCACATAATTTATATGATTACCTTATAAATATAAGAAACTATATAAAAAGTAATTTGATACAATCCAGCCCGGCATAAAACAAAGACTTTTCTTTTGGAAAATTTGTTTACTAAAAACACAATATTTAATCTGACATTCCTATTCCGCTAAAATAATAAATTTCATCTTAAATAGTAGGCCTTTTTAGTCATGATATACCCAATAACCGCATTTATTGGTAAATAATATTTATTCCATGAATTTTTATTAGATAATATTCAATCCATATTCTACTTTTCAACCCATTTCGATAAATTATCCAGTAAAATGCCCCAATATTGAATATTATCTATAAATAATAACTATTTGATAGAAATATTATACCTTTTGGATTAATTGACTGTATATTTGCATTGTATTTAAGGTTAAACAAACGTGTTTAACGAATTATAATGTGAGGTGTTGAAATTGGCAGACATACCCCCTTGTCTCGGGGGTGGGGACCACACGACAAACGAAGCGTAATATTGGGTTGACCACTAAGCCTTGATTTATTGAGGTATGCGCTTTGGCTAAGTGCCCTGTGGAGGTTCGAATCCTTCTCTCACAGCAGTTTTTCAGATTTAATTAAATAAAGTAACGACTTTATTTTTTCCGGAATTAGCAATAGAGTTTTAATGGAATAGAATTTTATTGCTGATTTTTGGAACAAACTTAATTATAATGTGAGGTGTTGAAATTGGCAGACATACCCCCTTGTCTCGGGGGTGGGGATTACATGACAAACACAAAGTAATATGACTAGCAATAGTTGTCATTTACCACAATCATTAAATGATTATGGTAAACTGTGGGTTGACCACTGAACTTCAGCAATGAAGATTTTGCTTTGCAGCTAAATGCCCCGTGGAGGTTCGAATCCTTCTCTCACAGCAGAAATTATTAAAAAAGCCTTTGTATGAAAATACAGAGGCTTTTTTGTTTTATGGTATACTGTTAAAATTGATCAACTCGGCTCTAATAGTGAAAATACATTTTAGGTGGCCATTGTTTTTATACTAATGCCATAAGGCATAATAAAAGTACTATAAAGAAAAATGAACATGCTATGAAGGATAGCAAATATGCAATAAAGAATTGTAAACTCGTTTTAAAGTATGATTGCTATAAAGGATAACAAACTAACTATCAAGCCTGGAGCTTAAAAACGCTTTTACACCCAACTTTCTGAAGTTTTGGATAACCCCCATTATAAATTACGGTTCTAAGGCAAGCAACTTGGGGACCGACTTCAAACCTATTTTAGTGTGCCAGCATGGGCAATAACTTGGAGGTGGGTGTCCTCTATTGGCTTAATAGTAGGAACCATTAGTCAATAGCAAAGGCGCCAAGCTGTTTGAAATTTTCTGCGTAATGTATAAAAAGTGTAAATTAGCCAATAAATTAAAATATTAAATCAAGCAAACCATGAGATGTTTTCCTTTGATAGTGGCATTTATATTATTAGTCCTAGTAACTGGATATACTACCGAAGTCAAACCCTTAGCCATAGGCAATCCAGCCCCAGATTTCAAACTCAAAGGTGTCGATGGTAAAAAACATTCACTCAAGGACTATAAAAAGGCAACGATCCTTGCTGTAGTATTTACATGCAACCATTGTCCTACCGCTCAGGCTTACGAAGACCGCATTATTAAAATGGCCCTTGATTATAAATCCAAAGGTGTACAATTTGTAGCCATATCACCAAATGACCCTTCTGCGATCCGCCTGGATGAGCTTGGCTATAGTGATCTCAGCGATGGATATGAAGACATGAAAATCAGAGCAAAACAAAAACAATACTCCTTTCCCTACCTCTATGACGGTGCGACACAAGAGGTGGCAAAACTATATGGACCGGTAGCAACACCTCATATATTTTTATTTGATAAAGCAAGAAAATTGCAATACCAGGGCAGAATCGATGATACCGAAAATCCTACCAAGCCAGTAAAAACAATGGATGCCATACTTGCCCTGAATGATATGGTGGCAGGAAATCCAGTCACCACGCCCACTACAAAAGTATTTGGCTGTTCTATAAAATGGGCCAGCAAAAGCAACTGGCGAGAAGACTACAAAAAAAAATGGGCTAGCGAGGAAGTTACCATTGATGGCATAGATGAAGCTGGTATTAAAGAACTATTGCTCAATAAAAGCGATAAACTTAGGGTAGTCAATGTTTGGGCAACATGGTGTGGACCTTGTGTGGCAGAATTTCCGGACCTTATAGAAATCAACCGTAATTTTAGAGACCGCGATTTTGAGATGATTACCATCAGTGCGGATGAACCTAAATTAAAAGATAAGGCTTTGAAATTTCTCAAAAAACAACAAGCGTCTACCATCAACTATATATTTACAGGTGAAAGCAAGTACACCCTAATAGATGCCATCGGTTCTGAATGGCAAGGTGCACTGCCAGTTACACTGATTATTGAGCCCGGGGGTAAAGTCAACTTTGTGTTTCAGGGCGAACTCGACAAACAGCAAATGAAAACAAAAATTGTTGATACAGCTGAAATTGGCAGATTTTTTAAGAGATAGAAATATGGATTATTTTCCGAAAGAAATTATCATTAAAATTATTTCATATCCGGTTTTAACACAATAAATGCAAGCACAAATAGGGCATATAATATCAGTGGAATGGCAGGTATCCATGCCATAATAGTGGCAATTTCTTTGCTTCCCCTTTTACAAAGAAAATAGCTTGCCATCATCCAAATACACAAGCCAATAGTAATTATCTTAAGGGAATCATTGTACGTATTCTCAGGATTACGGCTGTAGTCGGAAATAATGACAAAAAAAGCAGCCAATAAGGCTAAAATATCAATGTAGAATGCAATTTTAAAGAAGAAAGACATATTTTAAAGTTTAAATTTTTTATCTATTGGTCAGCTATTCATAGCGAAATGCAAATTGTTTGCATTCTTAGGCATGAAATATTATACTATTCTAACTTATCTAATTTTTGTATTGGTTTATTGGATGGCAAATCTAGTAATAATTTATTTTCGGCAGGCTCTAAAGCAATGATTGTTTCATTCACCTCTTTCATATTATCCATACTCAAATCCTTTGATTTCCCATGCTCTATTGGGTTCAAAAATCTTCCTTTTTCTGGCCCTACTTTATCTATTTCAGCCACTATTCTATGCTGGATTGCATAAGCATCGTTTCTTATTCCTGTAACTGTCCAACTCACTTCAATGTTTGGTTTGTCAGTCATTAGGGTAAATTGATTGTTATTTATTTTTTTTGAAATTCGTGTCTGCACAAATTGATTTTCACTAATAACTGTTAATTGATATTTATAATCGATATTTTCTGCTTCGAAGTAGGACGGTAGATTTATTGTAGCCATGCCATTTTCATCTGTGGTAGTATTGCCATTGTAAATGTTCATCATATCTGGACTTTCAACAAAACTATGAATGAGGAATTTATTTTCAGGATCCAAAGGATGGTCAATTTTGAAGGTACCGGCGCTTTTACTGAGTGTGCCGATTACGCTTACATCACCTGAGAATTGTCCTGCTTTTCCTGAAGTTGATTTGCCCCATATTCCATATGCATAAATACCATTATTGGCTTCACCAATGATACCGGTACCATTAGATCCTGTGGAAACCCCTTTTACACCTGAGTTGGAGGACCCTTGCTGCAGTCCATAGATAGCATTTCCGACACCTCCTGCTATATTTACTGCTTGCAATACATCGGAAATATTTGAAACATTTTTATTCTCGAACTTTCCTGCAATGCCATATCCACCGAACATGCCGGATTGCCCAAATACACCGATACCGTTTTGTGTGCTAAATCCTCTCACTCCGTATCCATCTCCATTTATTCTGCCTACCACTGCGGCAATTCCTGCATCACCGTCAGATCTTCCCACAACTGCTTCTCCATATGCATTGTCACCTACTATTGATGCATGATTCATAGAATTTACTGTACCCCACACAGCATTGCCTTGATTAGTATTGGCTACAATGCCGTTTCCTAAGCCAAGCTGATCAACCTTAATTCCCTGCCCCTGGCTTGTCAGTTTTATGTACATACCAGAACTCCCAATGCCATTAGATATGATATTTAAGACAGGCTTATAATGTAGGATGGTTGTATTTTTGATTTCCAATGCAGTTGAATCTGTTTCATTTACAATTTGCAATTTCGAATTGGGAGTGGATGTTCCTATTCCAACATTTTGCGACACACTTTGTATCCATCCGAGCAACCCCATATATGATACCATTAAAATAGTAAATAGCTTTGCCAAAAATAAAATCAATGGCAAAATACACAAGAGAATATAAA
>JAYUTD010000249.1:0-12243 GCA_043755305.1 Saprospiraceae bacterium | reverse complement strand
CAGTGGGCAGAGCGTAAAATTAATACCCATTGCGGTAAGCCTGCTATTCATCGTTATTGGCAACCTGTTGAATAGCATAAAGGCCAATTACTTCATAGGATTCAGGACACCATGGGCATTGGAGAGTGAAGACAACTGGCGCAAGACCAATGCCCTGGGATCTAAGGTAATGTTTGGAGCAGGTATATTGATGTTGCTAATGGTATTGATATTGCCAGCAAAATATGCTTCTTCAGTCATATTGCCTACAGTGCTTATTGCTGCTTTACTTCCTATTGCCTATTCGTATTGGTATTTCAAACAAACAAATAAAACCATATAATGGAGACAATCATCAACTGGAAAAAAATCGGGCAATATCTGCTTTTGGCTTTTGGCATTAGCTGGACAGCTGCTTTGATGATGTATGTATTAGGGTGGAAGTATGGTTCTATCCCATCCATGGCATTGATCGCTGTACTGTATATGCCCGGACCTGCTTTAGCAACTTTTATTGTACAAAAATATATTTACAAAGAAAGCTTTTACACTTATGGATGGACCTTTGATAAAGCCAATATTGCAATGTACGCTAAGGTCGGAATGTGGTTTTTGATTTTGACAGCATGCTGTTTATTTGCCATAGCTGCCATGGGCAATACACACATCATGGATCAATTTGGCCAATTGGATTTTTCACAAACAGCTTTCAATACTAATGTGGAAGAAATTACAAAGGGCGAATTGGATGCATCAAAACTCTTTGCATTGAGTCCCGTCGTAGTTTTCGCCATAGTCTTGATCGCTGGCTTCTTTTCCAGTTTTACAGTCAACTTACCATTTATGTTTGGTGAAGAATTCGGATGGAGAGGCTTGTTGCTCAGGGAAACACAAAAACTTGGATTCATTCCATCCTGTTTATTTATCGGACTAATCTGGGGCTTCTGGCATGCACCGATTATCTTGATGGGGCACAACTACCCTGGCAATCCATTGGCTGGAGTAGTTATGATGTGTTTATTTACCACAGCATTATGCCCGATATTTGCCTACGTCAGATTAAAAACAAAGTCCATTTTAGGACCATGTATGTTGCACGGCATGATCAACAGTACTGCAGCGATTTATACACTATTCGTAGTCAATAAGAATGAATTTTTCAGTTCTATAGCTGGCTGGGCAGGTGTAGGAGCAGGACTTGTTTTTTGTATAGGGATTTATGTATTTGACCGAAAGTTTGTAAGGGAATTTCAATGGGGAGAATAGAATTTTATACAATAATTTTAACTACAAAAAACAAAACGGAGCAGTCAAAATTTTAAAAACAGTACCGTTGTTCGAAGGCAAATCAATTGAGGATGGTATTGTCGTGTGCATACACATACCAAAAAACATAACACTTTAGAGGGCCTTATTACCAGAAACATTTTCAATTTAACTGAAATCAACAGGCGTAATCGTTTTTTACTAAAAGAAGTCATTATTGTATAATAATATACAAAATCAACCCCAAAATCGCACACAATGACAAATAATTTGTATATTTGAATCCCAATAATTTGTCAATATGTATGATAGAGCGATTTTGCATATGGATTTGGACTCTTTTTTTGTATCGGTAGAGTGTCTGAAAAATCCACAGTTTAAAGGCCTGCCCATCTTGATCGGGGGTACGAGCAACAGAGGCGTAGTGTCCTCCTGCAGCTATGAGGCCCGAAAATTTGGCGTCCATTCTGCCATGCCTGTGAAAATGGCGCTTCGTCTGTGTCCGCAAGCCATTATCGTCAAAGGTGACATGGACAGTTACAGCAAATATTCCCACCTGGTCACTGACATAATAGCCGATGAATCGCCGATATACGAGAAGGCTTCTATTGACGAGTTTTACTTAGATTTATCTGGTATGGACAAGCACTTTGGCTGCTATAAATGGTCGCTGGAGTTGCGTCAGAAAGTAATGAAAGAAAGCGGACTGCCCATCTCTCTGGGTCTATCAGTCAATAAACTGGTATCCAAGATAGGTACCGGAGAAGCAAAGCCCAATGGTACTAAAAAAGTGGAGCCGGGCATAGAAAAAGAATTTCTCGCACCACTGTCCGTAAGTAAGATACCGGGTGTGGGCAAAGAAACCCATAGAAAACTCAGCTTTATGGGCGTAAGGGACATACGCACCCTGAGTAAGATCCCGGTAAGGCTGCTGGAAAGAGAATTTGGCGTGAGCGGCCGCGGCCTCTGGGAGAAGTCCAATGCCATCGACAGAAGCCCTATAGTACCTTACAGCGAGCAAAAATCCATGTCGAAGGAAAGAACCTTTACCGACGACACGCTCGACCTGCGTATGATAAGAAGTATGCTGCTTGATATGACAGACAAGCTCGCTTTTGACCTGCGCAATGACAAAAAACTCACCTCTTGCGTCGCTGTAAAAATCAGGTACGCCGACTTCAATACTTTTTCAAAACAAAGGCATGTAAGCTATACGGCAAGCGACAATTTACTCACAAGAAATGTGCTTGACCTCTTCGATCAATTGTACGAAAGAAGGCAGCTCATAAGGCTCATAGGCGTAAAATTTAGTGGACTGGTAAGCGGGTCTTACCAGATAGATTTATTTGAAGATACCCTTGAGCAAATAGAACTCTTAAAGCAAATGGACCACATCAGGAAAAGGTGGGGCAGTGCGGCCATAGGTAGAGCTTCTGCCATCAACAGCAGGTAAAGAAAGTGTGGAAACTCAAAAAACTAATGTCCAAAAATTTTAAAACTATATTATATCTTTGCCGTTTATTCAAGAGAGACATAATTTATGAAAGTTACAGATTACTTTGAAAAATCCAAAGGACAGACGCTTGTATCATTTGAAGTATTGCCCCCACTGAAAGGCGGCAGCATGCAGGACATATTTAGTACACTAGATCCACTGATGGAGTTCAAGCCACCTTTTATCGATGTAACCTACCACCGAGAAGAATTTATTTACAACAAGCAAGAAAGTGGCTATTACGAAAAGACAGCCATCAGAAAAAGACCAGGTACTGTTGGTATTTGTGCTTCTATAATGCATAGGTATGGAGTCGACGCCGTGCCGCACCTGATATGCGGTGGTTTTTCTATCGAAGAAACAGAAAATGCATTGATTGATTTAAATTTTCTGGGCATCAACAATGTTCTTGCTTTGAGAGGAGATGCAAGACAGTTTGAAGATAAGTTTATACCAGAGCCTAATGGGCACCACTATGCCGTGGACTTAGTCAAGCAGATAGACAATATGAACAAAGGCCACTACCTTGACACCAATATAGAGAAAGGAGCCAAGACGGATTTTTGTATAGGTGTAGCAGGATATCCTGAAAAACACTTTGAGGCGCCAAATTTGGAAACAGATATGCTGTTCATGTCAGACAAAATAAAAGCAGGTGGAGATTACATCGTCACCCAGATGTTTTTTGACAATAAGAATTATTTCAATTATGTCGAAGCCTGCCGAAAAGCCGGCATCAACGCTCCAATTGTACCAGGCCTTAAGCCGATCACAAAGAAATACCAACTGGCAGGAATTCCAAGAAAATTTTTCATTAACATGCCGGAAGCACTCGTAAAGGAAATGATGAAAGCGGACGATAAAGGCATCAAAGAGATTGGTATTGAGTGGTGTATCATGCAATCCAAAGAATTGAAAGCAGCGGGTGTACCTTGTATTCATTACTACACAATGGGCGATACCAAGACAATACATAGGATAGCATCTTCGCTGTGATCTTCGCCACCATGTCAAAACGTAAGAAGCTTATTGGCTTATTGCTTGCATTTGTATTAGCTTATTTTTTGCTGCAAAAATACCTTTTGAACCGACAGCGCTCCTCTTATGGAGGCAAGCCAAACCACACAGTCACTTATGTCTTGATAGATGGCTTGTCTTCAGACATCTTCAGAACAGAATTGAACAATGGACGGCTTCCTTTTCTTCAGGCACTCATACTACAATCGACATATGTAAGTCAGGGTATAAGCAGCTTTCCCACTATGACTGGCTATGCATTTTATCCTTTTATAACGGGTGTTGACGCAAGTGAAAGCGGCATCTATGGTTTGCGGTGGTTTGATAAGAAAAGAGCCAGAGGACAGTTGCGCAATTATGTAGGCCGTACCAATGTGCAAATGAACCACGACATCCGCACCGATATTAAAACAGTATTTGAACTTGCGGCTCCCAATGAATATACCTGCTCTATCAATACATACATGAATCGGGGTGTCAAAGAAAGTATAAAAACAGGGTACGCCCACACTACTGCAAAGTATGAAGGATATTTGTGGGTAAGCCGGCTGAAGGATCTGCCGGTGCTTGGCAAGTATATTGCCCCCAATCACTTTCAACAAGAGCAAGAAGTTACGGATCTTGCTATAGCTCAGCTAAAACACAATCCTAAAGTCCAATGGATTACCTATGCTTCACCCGATGCTTACAACCACATTAACGGCACTACTACAAAGTATAATGAGTTATTGCGGTTTCTGGACAAAAAAATTGCCTCTATAGTTGAAGCTTCAAAAGGCTATGGCCAAAAAGATAGGGCTTTTATTATCGTATCTGACCATGGCATCTCTGATGTAACTACAAATGTGGACATATGCAGTATTTTAAAAAGCAAACGAGTAGAAGTAGAAAGAGGCAAGTCAACAATATTATATACGACTCAATTGGATACAAAGGCTTCAACATTAAGCAATCTCGATGGTTATTTTGTCATCAATGGCAACTTGTCAGCTTACCTGTATTTTAAAGAAAACAGAAGATGGACAAGCAAAATGGTAGCAGAACAACTTAAAAGGTACAAAACAAAAAGCGGGCACATTATTGATTTGCCATCAGAACTATGCAAGATGGATGGGGTAGAAATGGTTTTGTATCTTGAGGACACAACCAAAGTCATCATACACTCTTCTCTCGGAATGTCAAGCATCGCAAGAAAAGGAGAGGCATATGCATATACGGTGGAGACAGGACAAGATCCGTTACAATATAATGCACAAACACCTATCAATGGATTGGTGAATAGAGGATTTTTTTCTGACATTACATGGTTTAATTCAAGTATAAATACACAATACCCTGATGGCATTAACCGCATATTTCAATTGGTAATAAAAGAAAAATCAGGCGACATTACGCTATTGTCAAAGGCTGGTTTTGATTTTGGCAAGGATTATGAACCGATTGTTAAAAATTACAATGGCGGACATGGAGGATTGAGAAGGGAAATTATAGCAGTGCCCTACATAGCTTATTTTCCGAATAAAGAACCCCGTCTTATCAATGCACTGCGATCAGAGGATCTAGGTAAAATGGTAATAGATTGGCTCAAAAACTAATGGCTCAATAAGTATTTTTTGAAACTATTAAAATCTTTTGACAATGGAGTTGATTTTTTTTCTCTTTGTGAAAGAATGGCAAGTCGTTTTGGTATTTCTATCTTAATCCCAAGCACTTCATTTACTATGTCCTCAAATTTTGACGGGTGTGCCGTTTCCAGAAAAACCCCAACGCAATCGTCTTTATCGGCCATATAATTTCTCAATGCCCTGTGGCCGATGGCTCCATGTGGTTCTGAAACATAAGCCGATGAATTGTAGATGTACCTCATTTCATCTCTGGTCTCTTCATCGGTAAAATGAGCACTACTTATGTGTTTTCTCATTTCTGTTAAGTCATGATGAAACAATTCTTGCATTCTCACAAAATTAGAAGGATTGCCTACATCCATAGCATTGCTTATTGTGGAGACAGATGGTTTAGGGCTGTATATGCCAGATGCCAGATAATCCGGCACTATCTTATTGTCATTTGTGGCAGCAATAAAATGATGCACAGGAAGACCCATTTTCTGTGCTATGAGGCCGGCTGTAAGGTTGCCAAAATTTCCGCTTGGCACTGAAAAAACAAGTTTCTGGTCCAATTTTTTTAATTGCTTGTAAGCCTCAAAATAATAAAAGGTTTGAGGTATGAGCCTTGCTATATTTATGCTATTTGCCGAACTAAGGTTGAATTTTTCATTGAGCTCTGCATCCATAAATGCATCTTTGACCAATGCCTGACAATCGTCAAAGCTTCCTTCAATTTCGCACGCTTTTATATTATTGCCCAATGTAGTAAGCTGTTTCTCTTGCAGCAAAGACACCTTGCCTTTTGGGTAAAGTATGATAACTTCTATATTTGCGATGCCCAAAAAACCAAATGCCACAGCTCCGCCCGTGTCCCCGCTTGTAGCTACAAGAATGGTAAGGGGCCTGTCGGTATCTTTTACAAAATAGGACATCAGCGCAGCCATAAATCTTGCACCAAAATCTTTAAATGCCAATGAGGGCCCGTGCCACAATTCCATTGAATAAATACCGCCTTCAAGGGCCTCCAACTTGACCGATAAATTCATTGAAGCGTCGATGATTTTTCGCAACTCATCTGAGGGTATATAATCTCCAAACAAAGCCTTTGCTACTTCAAAACTTGATTCCTGAAAACTATAATGCTTAATGTTTTCAAAAAAGGAATGGGGCAGTGCAGGAATGTTACAGGGCATATAAAGCCCTTTGCCAGGTGCAAGAGATTGCAGTACAGCTTCCTCAAGCATAACCCGTTGTGTAGGATCTGCGGTATTGTATAATAACATAATTTTTTTTAATTCTCTTTGATTGCCCTAAAAGTGTATTTTATATGAGTAACAAATGACTAGTGTTTGCCATGGTCTTTGTTAATAACATAATCCATACCGCATTTCGGACACACACCAGTTGTGTCTGAGCCACTTCCTGCGCAATGCATAGGACAAATATATTTAGAGGTGTACTCGGGACCGGATTTTTGCTCCGTTGCAGCTTCTTCAGAAAGCTTTTTGTCTCCGGATTTGCAAGCAAAAAAACCAAGCAACGCTATTGAAAAAACAGTTAAAAATTTCATGATTGATCTATTTTAGATGTAAAAATAACATAAAGATGCGAATTGAACTTTGTATCAGCGCTTGATTGTGTATCAAATATTGATAATTTGAATGATGCCATAAGTAGTTTAAAGCATTTCAATAACCGTAATGGTATATATAGGGATTTTTTTAGGCACAAATACCCCTTCAAAATGAAATTAATCCTTTGGTATAGAAATAATTAAAACCAGACAACAACTTTACGGACAATTTCGTTTATAGGGCTTAAATAGTTAGGTGATTTTACGCTTTTTTATTACTTTTGCTAGCAATAAACTATTTTTATGGTGAAAATCTTACTAAAGAGCTTTTTTGTATCATTTGCATTTTTACTACTTAATCCGAGTTTTGGGCAAAGCGTTCATTTTTCATACATTGACTTTGCGCCACAACACGTCAATCCAGGCAACATTGGAGGATTTCTGGGATCTTATAGAGCCGCAGGCATATATAGAGACCAATACAATAATGGGAGTACGGTTAGAGGATACCGTACTTTTGAGCTAGGTATTGATTTGCCAGTGATCAGAGGTTTTAGGAAACAGGATTGGATAGGAGCGGGCATAAGCCTGGATAGTGACACCAGAGGCACCTTTGGACTCAGAGATGTATATTCTAGACTTGGACTAAGTTACCATTTTGCGTTAGATAAAAAACAAATTTCTTCCATTGCCTTGGGTATACAGATGATTGGGTTAAGCAGATCAATGAATACCAATTTTAAAGATGTGGTTACTCCGGAGGGTCATCTATTTGGAAAGGACAGAGAATTTGAACAAGCATTGATGGGGGCACAAAATGGTAGATTATCTGTCACAGCAAGAGATTGGAATATAGGTTTAGTATTTACAAGAAATGCTAAATCCAATAACTTCAAAATAGGTGTTTCTACCTCAGGATTGCTTCCCTCAGGACTAGGCTTCAAAGCTTCTGATGATTCTGTCAGTGTACCTTTTAAAGTGGTAGGATTTGCATCAATGGTCAATCAAATTAATAAGACTACATCAATTGAACCTACAGCTTTATTTCAAATTACAGAATTTGGCGGAAAAGAATTTATGTTCAATACAAAAGTAGGCTACCGATTGAATAAAGAAAAAAAGGATAAAATAAAAGCTGGCCTTGGATTTAGGACAGGTACTTTTTCCGCTATATTTTTACTGGGAGCGGAGATAAAAGGCATAAATTTTGGATTGAGCTATGATCTTCCTATTAGTGGATACGCTGATGCTCCAGGAGTACAAAATGGCTTTGAATTTGGGGCAAGCTATATAGGCTTATTCAAAAAGACACCCAAACCGAAACCTATCATCATTTGTCCAAGACTGTAATTATTTAATCCACAAAATTGTCTAAAAAAGAAAGTATGAATAAATCGATAAAATTTTTCTTTGGTTTAGCTTGTATTGTTTGCACCTTATCTTTATTTGCCCAGCCATTAAGGACAATTACCTATGAAACTAAGCTTATGGTAGCAGATAAAGCTGGAGAAGAAAGCGATTACTATGGAGCGATAGAATGGTATGGCAAGGCTTATGAAGAAAGCAAAGACCTTAATCTCCAGTTGGCTATAGCCGACTTATACATGCTGGCAAGAGATTTTAGCAAAGCAGAAAAAATTTACGACAGGATACTCAAAAAAGACAAGACTAAGGAATATGAAGATATAAGGGTAGACTATGCCAGATCGCTCAAAAGCCAAGCCAAATACAAAGAAGCTGTAGGACAATTTAATCTTGTATTATCAGACGCAGAAGTCAACGATTCTTTGAGAGCGATAGCTATAAGAGAATTGAAAGGCATAGAGATGATCGAAACATTAGCACCCAACCTTGAAGCTATCGTTAATTATTTGCCAGGCAAAGTCAATAGTGGCTCAGCTGAATCTGCACCAATCCAAGGTCCTGACGGGGGTTTATATTTTTCTTCATTCAACAGAAAAAAGGAAATTATATTTGATGGCTCAGAAAAGGATTATCAGGCAAAACTATTTGTTGCCGAAAAAAACGATAAGGGTGAATACGACAAGGTAAGTCCATTGCCCGAATTAATAAACAGACCGGAATTTAATTCTGGCGGTATAGCATTTTCGCGAGACGGCAAAAGAATGTACTTTACCAGAGCAGAGCTGCTCAATAACAGTATAAGCAGGTCTACTATTTTTGTATCAAATAAGGGCGATGAAGGATGGGGAGCTTCCACAGAAATTACTGACTTAATAGGTGATTACATACTTAAGCACCCTATCGTTGGTGAGTTATTTGGAAATGAGGTCTTGTTTTTTTCTTCTGACATGCCTGGCGGTGTAGGTGGATTTGACCTTTACTACAGTACAATAAAAGGGGACAAATATGGTCTTCCTACCAATCTCGGCACCACCATCAATACTCCGGGTGACGAAATAAGCCCATTCTACAACAATGGTACCTTGTATTTCAGTTCCAATGGACACCTTACTATGGGTGGATTTGATATTTATTATGCTTCATGGAATGGCTCAAATTGGGAAACCCTAACCAATATTGGATTCAATTACAACTCCGCATACGATGATACCTTTTTACGTTTTAATGAAAGTGGCAGCAATGGTTTTTTAGTCTCCAACAGACCAAATAAAGAAAAGGTGAAAATGAAAGGTAGCGATAGCTGTTGTGACGACATCTATGGCGTATACATAAGAGATTTGATTATAGATCTATTGGTCAATGTGGAAGATGACAAAGGTCCACTCAATGGTGCTAATACTGATGTATACGATCTATCCCTTGGAGGCTATCCGGAAACAAAGACAAACATGAATTCCAACATCTTTAATTTTCCTCTTCAAGCGGATAGAAATTACAAGACAATTATAAAAAAAGAAGGATATTTCCCTGATTCAATCTCTTTTAATACCAATGGTATTTTAGACGATTATACGGTTAAAAAAACCATTAAACTCAGAAAAGATCCAAATTATGATCCAAACAAAGGCAAAAAGGATGAGACTATAACCGTAAGTACGAATGAACCAATAAGATTAAACAATATCTATTATGACTATGACAAAGCCAATATTCTTACAGATGCTGAAGAGGATCTAACGACATTATTAGGTCTTTTAGAGGATTATCCTGATATGGTCATCGAATTGTCTTCACACACCGATTCAAGAGGTGATGATAAATACAACCAGAAATTGTCGCAAAAAAGAGCAGAATCTGCTAAAAAATGGCTTCTGGAAAGAGGTATCTCTAAGGATAGAATCAAGCCTGTGGGTTATGGTGAAAAATTAATTCTCAACAAGTGTACCAATGGAGTGAAATGTGATGACAATGAACATAGACTAAATAGAAGAACAGAATTCAAAATTATTGCAGGTCCGCAAACCATAGAAATTAAAAAAACTATTTTTCAAGACAACGGCAATGACCGTTCGAGTGAAAACAAACAAAGTATAAAAGGAGGGTCACAAAATATTACTGACGATAAAAAGTTAATTTTACAGAAGCCTAGGCCAATTATAACTTTTGATAAATCTGTCATTGATCTTGGCAAGGTAAAAAAAGGAGAAGAAAAAGAAATTTTATTTTCGTTTACAAATACCGGCAACGCTGACTTAATTATAGTTGAAGCTACGACTTGCAAATGCACAGATTTAACTTATCCTACAATACCAATTAAACCAGGAGGCAAGGGTTCAATGAAAGCTATCTACCACACCATACATGAAAATGTCGGAGATATTCAGAAAATTATTGACATAATTGCCAATACAGAGCCAATCCTTATAGAAGCAAAGTTTAAAGCGACAATAGTCGAGTAAATAAGCAACATTAGCATCAAACTCCAATAAAGCCAAATGGTATAATGAATTTATTGGTTACATTTGACAAGAAAATGATTTTTTAATAACTGCTTAGATTTTCTGAAAGATAATTAATCAATGGGAGCGCAGCAATTTTATCAGCATCATTGATAAGATTGATAAAATAAGACAATATTTTTTCTTCTAAATCCAATTGTTTTTGCTTATTGGTCAACCCGATTAGTTTTTTGGCATTTATAATAGCGAGGGCTGACTCCAGATGGCTATCATTAAGTGTTTTGAATATTTTTTCATTTGTATTTTTATAGTACTTGACTTCTTCGATCAAAGACTTTATTGTAATCAAATCTCTTTTGAAATCTTTTTCGCCTTCTGTATACTTTGTACTTTTTTCAAATTGTATTTCATGCTCTTTGACCAAATAGTCGTTTTTTGATTTTATATTGCTGCCTCGATAGGGCAATCTCAATCCTAGTCCGATAGAAAATTCGTCCTGAAATAAGAGATTGTCTCTTTTGCTATACCTCAATTGAGCATAATCGAGTATTCGCTGATTATTGGCACTTTCCATTAAAAACCTGGACTTATTTTTAATTCTTGTTACAGAGTATTTTTGGTCAAATGTAGAAGGGATTCTATATATTAGATCAGGAATTACTTTTTCTATCGTATTAAGCGAAATCCAATCATCAAAGACCACATTGGAATTAACATCAAGATTTAGTTTAGATTTTATTTCAGCAATGGCAATATTTGCTGCCTTTCTTTTTTGAGATAAGTCATATAGATTTTCTTCAATTTTCAAAACATCTTTTGGGTCGATAAATTCTCCAATAGAGATGGCTTTGATGAGCTGATTCAACCTATAGTTGTATTGACTTTCCAGGCTATCAATAAGCGGAATTTTTTCAACATTGTATTTAAGCGTAATAATATCCTTATACTTTGAGTAGAGTATTTCTTTTATTTTTTCATTTTTTTCGATTTCCTTTAAACTTGAGAGAGAAGATTTTTCAAGGGCATAGTACTTAGATTCCTTAAAGCCATTAAACATAGTACGAATAGCATATTCTTGCCTTCCAAAATCAAACTGATCTGTCTCTGTACGAAGATTTATTTCTTCTATCAGCGGAATTTTAAATTTCATACCACTAATTCTATTGACATAGTCGTCATAAAAAGGAAAGCTGGCATCGTTATTATAAAAGCTTAAAATCTTTCCTGTTGAGTAAGACTGAGATGATCCCTCATGGGGTAAATGTACGAAAAGGGCAATAATTAGGGTAGCTAGGGCATTTTTAATCATTGCTAAAAAGTATATTTTGAGATTTGAGTGGACTTATACTCACTGTCTCTTTTTGTAAAAAGAGATTGTTTTTTGGAATTTGAATAAAAATTTCCATACCATAAGTTTTATATTCAGGTATTTTTCTTAATCTTTCCGGAATTTCTATGATTCGATGTCCTTTGCCCGATACA